>NZ_JAYFFI010000004.1:0-121736 GCF_036289405.1 Pseudoramibacter faecis
ATGTGTTCGCGAGTCTGCGGCATCGGACCGTCTGCCGCGGAAACGACTAAGATCGCGCCGTCCATCTGGGCTGCGCCGGTGATCATGTTTTTGACGTAGTCGGCGTGCCCGGGGCAGTCAACATGGGCATAATGACGGGTCGGCGTTTCGTATTCAACGTGGGCGGTGGAGATGGTGATCCCGCGTTCTCTTTCTTCCGGTGCTTTATCGATGTTTTCGAACGCGACTTCTTCACCGGAACCGTACCGCCCGTGAAGCACTTTCGTGATCGCCGCTGTTAATGTGGTTTTTCCATGGTCGACATGCCCGATGGTCCCGATGTTTACATGCGGCTTCGATCTTTCAAATTTTTCTTTTGCCATTTTAAAATCTCCTTATTTTATGGTTTACAATCTTATGCCATTATATTAAATTCGGGCGTTTCTTTCAAGCCCTTTCTGAAAAATCGCCGGTTCCCGGCGTTTTTTTGCCTTTCCCTTAATCGGGCACACTCAAGGGGTTTAATAGGCTCTGGCGAAATAAGCCATCTTGTTGGCATGCTTGCCGCAGCATACACAGGTGCCGTCGCCAATGACCTCCTGTTCGCCGTCAAAGGGAATACAGCGCAGGGTTGCGCCGGTTTCGCCGTGAATTTTGTCTTCACAGGCCGGATCGCCGCACCAGTTAGCTTTGATAAAGCCGGGATTTTCCCTGAGACGTTCGGCAAATTCCTGCATATCCTTTGCCGTGGATGTCTTGGCTTCCCGAGCCCTTAAAGCTTTATCGTAAAGGTTTTGCTGGATCGCCACCAAAAGATCGGCCACATGGGCTTCAATATCGTCCAGCGAGACGGCCGTTTTTTTTCCGGTGTCCCGGCGCGCCAGCACACATTCGCCCCTCTCGAGATCCCTCGGTCCGATTTCAAGGCGAATCGGCACCCCTTTCATTTCCCACTGGTTGAACTTCCATCCGGGCGAATTGTCCGAATCGTCAAGTTCCACTCTAAAAGCCTTGTCCAATTGACCTGTCAGCTTCTCGGCAGCCTCCGCCACACCGGGCTTATGCGCTGCGACGGGAATGATCACCACCTGAATCGGCGCGATCTTCGGTGGCAGCACCAGTCCATTGTCGTCACCGTGCACCATGATCAGCCCGCCGATCAGCCGGGTGGACACCCCCCAGGAAGTATGGTAGGGATTTTCCTGTTGATTTTCGCGGCTCAGATAACTGATGTCAAAAGCTTTGGTGAAATGTTGACCCAGATAATGGGAGGTCCCGGACTGCAGCGCCTGGCCATCGTGCATCAAAGCTTCAATCGTATAGGTGGCTTCGGCGCCGGCGAACTTTTCCTTCTCGCTCTTTTGGCCCACCACCATGGGAATGGCCATGAAGTCCTCCGTCACCTCGCGATAAATATTTAGCATCTGCATGGTTTCCGCCTTGGCTTCTTCCTGCGTTTCGTGAAGGGTGTGCCCTTCCTGCCAGAGGAATTCCGACGTTCTTAAAAAAGGCCTCGTCGTTTTTTCCCAGCGGACCACATTGCACCACTGATTGTATTTAAAAGGCAGCTGCCGATAAGAATTGAGCCATTTGCTGTACATCGAGCAGATGACGGTTTCCGATGTCGGGCGGATAGCCAGCCGTTCGCCCAGCTCCTTGCCGCCGCCCTGGGTCACCCAGGCCACTTCCGGGGCAAAGCCCTCCACGTGCTCGGCCTCGGTCTGGAGCATGCTTTCCGGAATGAGCAGCGGGAAGTACATATTCTTGTGGCCCGTTTCTTTAAAGCGGTGGTCAAAGGCTTCCTTGATGTTTTCCCAAATGGCGTAGCCGTAGGGCCGGATAACCATGAATCCCTTGACCGGGGCATAATCGACCATTTCCGTCTTGGAAATCACATCCGTGTACCACCTTGCGAAGTCCACATCTCTGGGCGTGATGGCCTCGACCTGCTTCCCTTTATTTTTCCCCATTAATCTTTCGATCCTTTCAAACTTTGTTTATTTTTTGCCGTTTTATTATATCACACTCCGGCTATTGTTCAATCCTATTATTCCCCGGGAATTTGGGCATCGAGCCAGGCGAGCACCCGCATAAAAGAGCGCGGGATTCGGGTGACCGCCGTCGCCAGAATGCTGCCGCGAAGCGCGTTTTTAGATTTTTTGAGCTGTTCCAGCTGGCGCGGCCTAAGCCGGCGCATCCGTCTTCGCCCTTCGGCTGGTGTCAGGGTTTCGCACCTCTGATGAAAGGGAAAAGCGTCGATCTTCTGCAGCGTCTTCGCGCACCGGCAATAGTCTTCCCACTCGAAATGATCGTACACGTCGGCTTCAAAATCATCGCCGTCGGTAAAGAAGACATCTTTTTCGTCGCGGTAGGCCGGCCGCTTATCCCGATCGATAATGGCGACCGTCTGAATATCAAAGGCCTGATACAGCCGCATGCACCGGCGCAGACTGTCCGCCCCGTCAAGCTTTACCAGGCCGATCCCGCGGGCATCCAGATCCAGCCCGTAGCGCTCGGCGAAAACAGAGAAGGCCCCGAACTCCGTGTCTCCCTCCACAAAGACAATGCAGTGGCTGAACATCGCCTCTTTCAGATAAATAAAATTGTGGAGCATGTGTTTATAGAGGCGGTAATCCATTTTGAGCGCCGCCCCGCAGATCACAGCGATCTGCTGCGAACGACACGGCTGGTGGATGCGGATAAACTGATGGTAATCTCCCAGCAAAATGCTGGGCGAATGGGTCGCGATAAAAATCTGCCCCTTCAGCGCGCCGATGCCCGTCGCCGATTGAAAGCGATCGCGGAAGGCCGCATCGCTGCCGGCAACCATGGCCTCCAGCGTTTTGATCAATCGGCGCTGCCGATAGGGATGCAGGTGAATCTCCGGCTCGTCCAAAATCATCGCCAGCGGCAGATAACGCTGTCCTGTTTCGTCTGTGCGCGCCGCCGCAGCTTGTTTTTGCGCCACTGCCACAATGCGCCGCTCCAGATGGGCCGCATACCAAAGCGTTCCTGCTTCCGGCCCGTCCGTATCGCTGCGGGCATTGGTCAGCCGCGCCGCCGCATCGTAAATCACCGGGATTTTCGGCTTTTTGGCCTGGAAGGCGCCATCGCATTCCCAGGTGCAACTCGCCGCTGCCGCCGCATGGGCCTGCTGCACCGTCATTCGGCACACCGTTTCGCCGATGGCCAGCTCCGCCTGCACGCGCAGGGGCTTTTCGGGATCTTCAAAATCTTTGGCCTCAAAAGGCGCCCCCGCCAGCAGATGGTGCAGAAGCTCCAGCACGTTGGTTTTGCCGATATTGTTTTCACCGATTAAAAAGTTGACCGCCGGATCAAAGGTGAGCGCTTGATGCGAAAGGTTACGGTAATTCTCAATCAAGTTGATGGCGCGGATAAACACGAAAAAACTCCTTTCATTTGCTTTCAGGTCCTCATAATTGCTTTTATTGTATGCCTCGATTATTTAATTTATATTTATCTGTAGCCTTTTAGCTACTGCGCCGCCCTTATTTCGAGCAATAAAAAAAGCCTGTGCACAGGCTTTTCGTTGTCGTCTTAATCCGATCATTTGAGTTCGACGGTCGCGCCGACTTCTTCGATCTTGGATTTCATTTCTTCGGCTTCTTCTTTAGCCACGCCTTCCTTGAGGGGCTTCGGTGCGCCGTCGACCAGAGCTTTCGCTTCTTTCAGGCCCAAACCGGTCAGTTCGCGGACCACCTTGATGACTTTGATCTTCTGATCGCCAACGGAAGCCAGAACAACGTCGAAGTCGCTCTTTTCAGCAGCTGCTTCGCCGCCGGCAGCCGCCGGAGCAGCCGCAACCGCCACCGGAGCAGCCGCGCTGACGCCGAATTCTTCTTCTAAAGCAGAAACCAGTTCGGATAATTCCATCACAGACAGCGCTTTGACGTCTTCAATTAATTTTTCAACTTTTTCGCTCATGGGTATTCCTCCAAATTTTAATTTAATCACATGTGTTTCAAGCAGCGGTTAAGCTGCTTCTTCCTTTTTCTGATCGGCGATCTGACCTAAAGCGACAACCAAACCCTTGATGGTTCCGTTGAGCACATTGACCAGACCCGCAATCGGTGCATTCAAATCTCTCAAGGTCATGGCGACCAATTCGTCGCGGCTCGGCATCTTCGCCAATTGGTCAACGCCGGCGGCGTCGATCACCTTGCCTTCGACCACGCCGGCTTTGATTTCCAGCTTATCGTGATCTTTGGCAAAATCCGCCATCAGTTTAGCCGTTGCGACCGCATCGCGTTCGCAGAATGCAATCGCGTTCGGACCTGTCAGTGAAGGCAGCAAACCTTCCAGCCCCGATTCCTGAGCGGCAAAACGCATCATGGCGTTTTTGTAGACCTTATATTCGACTCCCTGTTCGCGAGCCTTGCTGCGCAGCTCTGTGACTTCCGCAACATTCAAGCCGCGATAGTCCACAACGACAGCGCCCTGCGCGTTTTTCATCTTTTCTGCGATTTCGGCGACAATCGCCTTTTTTGCTTCGAGATTGGGCATTGCAATTCCTCCTTTTTAGATTTTTACAAAAATCAGATTCAGAAGGTCACACTTCCGTCAGTGACGTTTGCTTTGCATAAAATAAGGCTTTCTCCACATAGGTGAAGAAAGCCTCTTGGTTCTTAAGCTTGCCACACCCTCGGCAGGATATTTGAACGCCGGCGCATGCCGTTGTCCCTGCTGTCTATGGATGACTTATTAAAGCTTGTTCAGTTTATCATCCCGTTTGGGGAATGTCAAGCCTTTTATCGAACCTTGGCGTTAGATTCTCGCGGTGTTGATTTTAACGCCCGGACTCATGGTCGAAGCCAGCGACACGCTGCGGAAATACTGACCCTTGGCAGCGGCCGGCTTCGCTTTTTTCAAGGCATCCAGCATGGCGCCGATGTTTTGCATCAGCTGTTCTTCGCTGAACGAGGCCTTGCCGACAATCACATGAATGATGTTCGCCTTGTCCAGACGATATTCCACTTTACCGGCTTTGGTATCGGCAACGGCTTTGCCGATATCCATGGTGACAGTGCCGGATTTCGGGTTTGGCATCAGACCCTTCGGCCCGAGCACACGACCCAAGCGACCGACTTTACCCATCATATCCGGCGTGGCAATGAGCACATCAAAGTCGAACCAGTTTTCTTCCTGGATCCGCTGGATATATTCATCTTCACCGAAATAATCGGCGCCGGCTTCCTCCGCTTCTTTGAGTTTGTCGCCTTTGGCTAAAACCAGAACTTTCACTTCGTTCCCGGTGCCGTTGGGCAACACGACGGAGCCGCGAACCTGCTGATCCGCATGGCGCGAGTCAACCCCTAACCGGGCGTGCAGTTCGATGGTTTCGTCAAAGTTGGCGGTCGCCATTTTCTTGACCTGAGCCACAGCGGCATCCAGATCAAACAGCTCAGACTTGTCATAAGTCTTCACGTTTGCTTGGTATTTTTTACCTTTTTTCATTTTTCCTCCTGTGGTCTTAACGGATAATCTCCTCCCACTTAAGGTTCTTCTTCAGATTCAATGACCTCGGCATGATGCCGATGATCGCGGTCTTATTCTTCGACGACAAAACCCATGGAACGCGCGGTCCCGGCAACCATCCGCGCTGCGGAATCAATATCCGCTGCGTTGAGGTCGGGCATTTTTGTCTGAGCGATTTCGCGAACCTGATCCATGGTCACCGTTGCGACCTTGTTCTTATTCGGTTCACCGGAAGCTTTATCAATACCGGCGGCTTTCTTGAGCAGAACGGCTGCCGGCGGCGTTTTTGTGATGAATGTGAAAGAATGATCCTGGAAGACAGTGATAACAACCGGAATGATCATTCCTGCGTCATTCGCCGTCTTCGCATTAAATTCCTTACAAAAACCCATGATGTTAACACCGTGCTGACCCAAAGCCGGGCCGACTGGCGGCGCCGGGGAAGCTTTCCCAGCCGGAATTTGCAATTTAATCAGTCCGATAACTTTTTTCGCCATAACGACACCTCCTCTATAGACTCGACGGCTGCACCCAGAAACAATTAAAACTGAGCCGCCCATCGGCGGTAAGGTTTGGATGCCAAAGGCATCCTGATTTGAAGAATATCTTGCCTTAAGTGTTTATTTAAAGGCCGTCTGGCGGCCAATAAATCATTGTGTTTTCTCAAGTGCCCATCCAATGCTTTATAGGGACTTGAGCTTTTCTGCCTGATCAAAATCAAGCTCAGTCAGCGTTTCTCGGCCAAACACCGACAGATTGACTTTAATCTTGGATTTTTCCAGGTTGATGACCTCCACTTCGCCGGCCATACCTTCAAAGGGGCCATCAATAATTTTAACTTGATCGCCGACCGCCAGGTCAATTTCGACCTGCTGTCTTCTGATTCCCATTTTCCGCAGTTCCTCTGGTGAAAGCGGAACGGGTTTCGATGCCGGCCCGACAAATCCGGTGACGCCTCGGGTATTTCGAACGACATACCAGGAATCGTCTGTCATGTACATCTGAACGATAACGTAGCCGGGAAAGAGCTTTTTCTCTTTGATGACTTTTTTGCCGTTTTTCGTTTCGACGACGTCCTGAGTCGGCACCTCCACCTGAAGGATCACATCCTCCATGCCTCGATGCTCAACCGTCGCTTCGATGCTGGCCTTCACTTTATTTTCGTACCCGGAATAAGTGTGAGCGACATACCATTGCGGTTTGTCATTATTTTCGTATTCCATTTGCGTTCCTTATTGATAAAGCTGAGACTATTTGCTTAAGAAAAGCGCCGCCAACGCGCCGAACCCGGTATCTGCAATCCAAGTCAGCAAGGTGAAAGCCACCACGATCCCCGCCACCACTGACGTACTTTTTACCAATTCGTCCGCCGTCAGCCAGTTGACTTTCTTCAGCTCGACGATCACTTCTTTAAAGAAGATGCCAATCCGCTGAAAGACACCCGGTTTACGGTTTTTCTTCGCGGCCGCTTTTTGAGCAGCCTTCTTTTCCTTGGATTTCTGAGCAGCGGCCTTTTCGTCAAATTTCGAATCTTTAACCGGTGCTTTCTTGGTTTTAGACGGCTCCGCCTTTTCTTTGGCCTCCGATTCGATTTTGGTTTTTTGTGAGGCGCGTTCCCGGGCTTCATCCATTTCAGCAGCAAACGCCTTCGCTTCCTTGCGCTTGGCTTTCTGTTCCAGTTCAGCCTGTCTCGCGGCTTCCGCTCGGCGTTCCTGTCTGTTTTTCTTTTTTTTCGCCATGTTTCTCCCTTCGTGCCCGCGGGCACAGGTTCACTGAAGCTTAGCGGGTTTCTTTATGCACCGTGTGCTTCTTGCAGAACGGGCAGTATTTTTTTAATTCGATACGATCCGGATTATTCTGTTTGTTCTTCATCGTATCGTAATTGCGCTGTTTGCATTCGGTACATGCCAATGTAACCTTCTGTCTCACGATTCTACCTCCTGTGTCCCGGTTTTCCCGGCCTATTTTCCCTTTGACGGGCTCGGATGGCGCAAAGCGCCATGAGGTGTGCTGCCCGCAATAAAAAAAGGCGACCCGCCTCATTTTTTTATTATAGCAGGCGGCCGCGGCCTTTTCAAGTTTTTTTTATGGTTTTTCACGTTCCGCGTTTAAATGGCGCGCCCCATTTGAAAGCAGTCTTTGGTGTGCCCGTCGATCTCGACAATGCCGGGAAAAAGGCCCCAGGGCTTGAAGCCGAACTTTCGCGCCAAGCTCAAAGACGGCAGATTGTCCTCAAAGATGATCAGCATCAGATGTCTATAGCCCAGCTCCCGGCAACGCGCGATCACCCGATCCATCAAAACCGTGCCGATGCCCCGATGCTGATAGGCCTTATCCAGATAATAGCTCAGCTCGCAAGCCTTGGAAAACCCTTCCCTGCCGGAACGATAGGCCGTGACCGCCATCCAGCCAACCACGCGGCCGTCCACCTCGGCCACAAAAATCGGATGATGCTCCGTGCGGTGTTCGGCAAACCAGGACACGCGCTTTTTTTGCGTGGCCGGCGTTAAAAGGGCGGTGACGCGCCTGTCGGCAATCGCCATATTCAAAATGTCCAGAATGCGCTGTTCGTCCTTTTCTTCAAAAAGCCGCACCCGTACCTGAGTGTTCTCACGCTGCCGTTTCACTCTCTGTCCTCTTTGTCGTCTCTTCCCATCCGATGCCCCTCTGGCACTCAGGGCTTGCGGTCAATGCCGTTCTTCCAGGCGATAATGATCGTCGCGATAAATAAAATCCCGATGAGCACCGCAACCGGCACCCATCGTGACAGCACCATCCCGATAAGCCAAAGCAAGGCCGGCAAAATGAGTGCCAGCGCAACCAGCAGGGCAATCGCCAGCCAGCCCCTTCGATGCGGATCCATCGACTCTATGCCTCGTCCAAATCATCTGCGGCATCCGCTTCCGCCTGATCGTAATAAGCGGCGATGGCCTGGGTCCCGCATTCGCCCATGCCGCGGCGGCGCAATGCTTTATACATCGCCCGCACCGTTTCAAGCACCAACAGATGGGTATCTTTCGCGTCGGATTCATTGCCGGCGATGGTCAAATCCTTAATCATGTGCTTCACATAAAACCCCGGATCGTAATCTCCGGCGGCCATCTTCGGGGCCAGGTTAGCCATCTGCCAGCTGCCGGCGGCCCCGGCGCCAATGCTGCCCAGCATCTTATCGATGTCGAGTCCCATCATCTGGCCGTACTTCACCGCTTCACAGACGCCGGCCACCGTGCCGGCAATGGCGATCTGATTGGCCATTTTTGTGTGCTGGCCGCTGCCTGGCCCGCCTTCGTAAACCACCTGACTGCCCATGATTTTCAAAAGGGGCCGCGCCTTTTCAAACGCCGCCGGATCGCCGCCCACCATGATGGACAAGGTGCCGGCCCGGGCGCCCACATCCCCGCCGGAAACCGGCGCGTCCAGCGCCAAAAGGCCTGCCAACGCCGCGTCTCTGGCGATCCGCTGGGACAAACTCGGACTCGTGGTCGTCATATCGATGAGCAGCGCTCCGGCCGGTGCCGCTTCGATGATCCCCGAATGAGCTTCCTCACCAAAGTAAACCGACTCGACGTCTTTGGGAAAGCCCACCATCGTGATCACCACTTCAGCGTCAGCTGCCGCTTCCTCGGCCGTTTTAGCCCAGCGCGCCCCCTTCTGAATGAGCGCCTCGGCTTTTGCCTTCGTCCGATTATAAACCGTCAGATCGTGGCCTGCCGCCATCAGACGACCAGCCATTGCCCCACCCATGACACCGGTGCCAATAAATGCTATTTTCATTTGTTTCACTTCCTTATTCTTCGTAGCCATCCTAATCGCCTCGGCGATTTTCATCTGGATTTCATTGTTTCATTATTTACATTTCGCCCATTATATCCCAGCTTTCCTTAAATTAAAAGCAATTCCTGGAGAGAAAACCCTCTCATTGCAAAAGTTTTTATCTTGTGCTAAAATACAAAAAGTTGTTCCCATAGCTCAATTGGATAGAGCGACCGCTTCCTAAGCGGGAGACCGAGCTCACGCCTAAATTGAAGATGTCCCTGTACCTCAGATGGATAGAGGGGTCGCCTCCTAAGCGAAACGCCGCGCGTTCGAATCGCGCCAGGGACGCCAGAAACAAAAAGAAGCTCCAAACGGAGCTTTTTTAATGCCTGTTCCGCATAGAACACGGGACAGGCTTTTTGATTGTTTTAAATCGATGGACCGTCCTATTTTTGACTGTACACCACCATCCCCATGGATGCTTTTCTTGATGAACGGCGTAAATATTTGAAAACCCCGCCGCCATACATGCCATTATCTGCGGTACCGTATAATTTTTCATGCCGTCGATCATTTGCTCGTATTTCAGGCTTTCGGCATCTGTCCCATCGGTTTCATTAACAACCGCCGGGTTTTAAAATCCGGTGCACTTGAACAAAACAGCCCCCAAGTCCGGCCAAAAATAAATGGTTTCAAAAGCTGTCGCCAGATCAAAAACCGCTTCTTTAAAATCCAGAGCCGATACATCTCCCTGCTAAACCGCACAACGCCTTTCCGCCACGGCCTGCCGATTATAGGCTTCCGTCTTGCCACCGCGGCGAATAATCCACGGCCATCACCTGCGCCTGAGGATAACGTTCTAGCAGTGCGGCGGCATTGCCATCCCAGGTCATCAATAACCGTTTCCGGCGTAACGGCCGGGAAACGCTGTATTCCCCCGTCTGCCACCTTGACATGCCCGACATTTATGCCTTTGATCACCATGCTGCCAAAAAATCTCGGGCTTTCGCGTATTGTTCATAAACCGCCCGAATAATCCCATTTTTTGTGCTCTCTCATAATTCAGAAGGTTTTCAGCCACCAAATGCGGCCGAAAGCCTTTGCGCTTTTCCAGCACGACAGGCTCAAGGCCCGCCTTCCGACAAAAATCAGCTGCCTGATCCAGCCGATAGACACGAACATCTCCATGTCCCAGCAAATTGGCCAGGGGCATCTCCGTATGATTTATCAGCCAAAGCAGGGGCCTTGCCGCGGTATAATCCCGCAAAACAAGGCAGCCGCCGCCTCGCAGCACCCGATAAACCCGTCAAAGAAGCGCTGCGGATTGGGATAATGGTGAAAACTATTGGCGCAGATCACCGCATCAAAGGAAGGCGTCCTAAAGGGCAGGTCCTCACTGTCCCCGACGACGAACTGTGTATTGGGCAACGCCTTTTCCTGCGCGATGGCAATCATCCGCTTCTACTCACACGCCTCTTGCGAGGCGTGACCGTCGATGCCGCAAATCATGCGTTTGAAATGCGGATTTCTACTCACACGCCTCTTGCGAGGCGTGACTAACACAATCTTGTGCTAGCTCGACCTGAACATACATTTCTACTCACACGCCTCTTGCGAGGCGTGACAACCACGCTTGTTATTTCTAAAGCCATTTATATATTTCTACTCACACGCCTCTTGCGAGGCGTGACTTGGCCGCTTTTCCCGCCGCTTTAAGGAGTCCTGCATTTCTACTCACACGCCTCTTGCGAGGCGTGACCCGTTTTAAAACGCACGACAATTTTTCTGCCGATATTTCTACTCACACGCCTCTTGCGAGGCGTGACTCCATATTGATAGTCTCCATCGTCAATCAAACGATTTCTACTCACACGCCTCTTGCGAGGCGTGACGAACACAAAACAAAATTGACAGCCGTCACGCCGAATTTCTACTCACACGCCTCTTGCGAGGCGTGACCTAAATCATTCAGGAAAAAATCATTATCAATAAATTTCTACTCACACGCCTCTTGCGAGGCGTGACGCTGCGTTCTATGCAAGGTTCTGTCAGTATCACAATTTCTACTCACACGCCTCTTGCGAGGCGTGACGATTCAGGCGGTTGCGGATGAAAAAGGCATTTTAAATTTCTACTCACACGCCTCTTGCGAGGCGTGACGGGCGGCGGTTGAGCATTTTCAGCCGTTGCCTCATTTCTACTCACACGCCTCTTGCGAGGCGTGACCGCCAACAGATTCAGCGCGATGCCGACGCCTTGATTTCTACTCACACGCCTCTTGCGAGGCGTGACGGATTCCAGATATTACCGTGCCCCTTCATCTTGTATTTCTACTCACACGCCTCTTGCGAGGCGTGACTGTAACGGCATCGGGAAAGATAGAAGCAATAAAATTTCTACTCACACGCCTCTTGCGAGGCGTGACATATGTTCAACAGGGGACATATGCCCATATCCAGAATTTCTACTCACACGCCTCTTGCGAGGCGTGACAAGAGTAAACTTTTCGCCGTCCTTTAAAACCATATTTCTACTCACACGCCTCTTGCGAGGCGTGACAAAATCAGAATGGGGATAGAAACGAACGTTAATATTTCTACTCACACGCCTCTTGCGAGGCGTGACAATTAACTTTTACCCCTTTTCTCATGGCTTTTGGATTTCTACTCACACGCCTCTTGCGAGGCGTGACTTGTTGGCGTTCATCAGGGAATGCCGATGAACAAAATTTCTACTCACACGCCTCTTGCGAGGCGTGACTTTGTGTTGGGGTTGGTTGGAAGTTGGCCGTTGGCATTTCTACTCACACGCCTCTTGCGAGGCGTGACTGCATTGGTTTACATTTAATCTATCCCGCCAAACATTTCTACTCACACGCCTCTTGCGAGGCGTGACACGCGCATATCGTTCCGGGTGACGGATAAAATCGCATTTCTACTCACACGCCTCTTGCGAGGCGTGACGGCGACAAATAGTAGTATTTTAACTATCTGCCTCCTATATATTGTGCTTTTATTCTTTGTTACTTCAATTTACAATCGATAATCAGACTTTTAGATCCCAAGAATCGGCGAACCTTCCGCTATTTTCCCATCATCAGGGGTTCGCCTGTTAAACAATCATCACCCCCTCTGGATCGTATGTCGCTTTTGCTCCAATATGTTCCACCCGCTTTTGCCAATGATTGCCCAAATAATAAAATCGCAAACTGTCCTGTTCCTGGTTGATGAGTCGAATAAGCTGATCTTTCAATTTCATAAATGCAGAATAATCCAAATCAGCTTCAAATACAGAATTTTGCACACGCTGTGCATGATCCTGACAGGTTTTTGCCACCTTGCGCAATCGTGTTTTACCACTGGCGTCCGCTGTTGCCACATCATAACTGATTAAAACCATCATCCCAATCACCTAATTTCTTATCAGCTTGTTGGCTATTTTGCCAAAAAACAAGGATAATCCCTCAAATCACCACGAATATATTTTGCCAATAAGTTCGCCTGAACATAGGGCAGCAATCCAAATTGAATTTTCTGCTTCAAGAAAGGATGCTGCATGGTGGTTCTTTTCTTTTCCTGCCATTTTGTCAAAACTTTTTTACGTCCGTCGTCGTTGAGCCAAACAGCTCCGGAAATTTGTCGTTCAAAATCTTTTTCTCCGACAATTTTCAAATTCACCATAGTCAGCACAAATCTCTCAACAATGCATCGTGCCTCTTCCACCAAATCACAGGCTAATGATGCCCTTCCGCTTCGCAAAGTATGATAATAGCCAATCGCACTGTCCAGGCCGACCGATTCTAATGCCGCCGCATATTCGGTTGTTGCCAGGGTATAAACAAAAGACAGCAATGCGTTGATTGGATCCAACGGCGGGCGCTTATTCCGGTATTGAAACACAAACGGAACGCTTTCGTTGGTAATCAGTTGCCCGAAAACCGAAAAATACGCATGCGCGCAATGGCCTTCCACTCCCAGCAACATCTCTGGACTGTTTGCCGCATAGGCCGAATCAATTCCCTCTTTTAAAATGGCCACTGTTTTTTGCAGTGCGTCGGATTGCCGCAAATGAGCATTATCATGCTGTGTCCGTTTAATGACTTTGATAGAATTGGCAAATTTAGCCGCCATCGCATGTTGAGCAAGCATCAGCGACCGAACGCGGAAGCAGTCGATTTGCGCGACCCGAAGAAAGACGTTGCCTTTCGTCTCTCCCGACAGTTTGGCCTGAAATTTCCCTCGCGGAGAAATGAAACTGATGGGAATTTTTCGCGATACACAAGCCCCCATTAAAGCCGGAGAACAACCGATATAAGCAAAAGACACAATCGCTTCGATATTGTCAAAGGGAACACGAAACACTTGTTTGCCCTTAATGCGGCAAACGATATTCCCGCCATCCAGTTCAAGATAGGCCTGTTCATTGGTGACATACAAGGTATTGAGCAGCTTTCTCATGCTTCCTCCTCAGCCGTCAATTGATGAATCTCCCGCCGAAGATCCCAACGCCGTTTCCGGGTGCCCGGCAGGCAAATATCTTTAATCGAGCACCCACTGCAAAATTGTTTATCGCGAATCGGCGGAATATCTCCCGTTGTCAAATGTTGACGGATCGCTGCCAGAATCTCCTGCATTTTTCGTTCATACGCATCATAGTGCTCCCGAATCGGCAATGAAACGCGTCGCTTGCTGTCCGCGTAATAAATCACCGCATCGCAATCCGTTTGGAAAATCGCATCCACGCAAACCTTTTGCGCGAACACCTGCATCATGTCCTCAGGATGGTAATCCTTGTCCTTCGGCTGATGCGGCTTGTATTCCACAATGGTTATTGGTTTGCCGATTAAATCCTCAAGATTTTTAGCGCAAGCAGAAATTTCCAAACAATCGGCATAACCATAAATTCCCCAGCCATCGTGATATAAGGGCACCGATGTGAACACGTGTTTATTTTTTGCCGTATAGCTGCTCTTGGCGTCATGCACCCGCTGGTGAATCAAATTAGCCCTGGTCACATAATAATTTTCCGACCAGACTTTATCAATTTCCAAAAGCCCCCAACGATGCGGACAATACAAATAGTGCTGCAGTGATCGAATTGAGATACTTTCCTCATTCATCGGTTTAATAAACGGTCATTCGGACTCCCTCCAGCATCGTTTCGTCTATGGTGATGGTATAATCCGAAAACTTTCTCGGCGGCTGATCGGTATTTTTTTCGATGGTTACTTTATCGAAAAGCTGCCACGACGGCGCATTGCCCAGCACTGAGTCATGTTCGAATACAATTAAACGCCGCATGCGCATCTCCTCGCGCGCCGCACTGTGATCAAGCTCAAACATATTCATCAGCGCCTCCCAAAGCAATGCAACATCCGCTTCGGAAAGATCTGTCACCTTATTGGCCAGCGCGGCAGAGATATGACCTTGTGCCATATAAAGGCCATAGGGGATGATGCTCTTATTGCCCATTTCGCCGCCGCCGGATTCCTGAAGCTTGGTCTCGTCGGTTCTGGCCTGTCTTGTGATGGTTAAATCCATCACCTGAACCGGCGACAGACTTTTAGCAAAGCTGATCTGAACCGGCCCTCGGACAATCCCGCAGGAGTTGTCCCCCGTTGACATCACCGCACCGAACGCGCGCACATCAAAATAATGCTTGCACATATAATCCCGAGCTTTCAGCACGTCCGGCGCCGTCTTGCTCTTTTTCTTTTTTCCGGTTTCTAATCCCAGCGTCTCATATGCCTCCGTAAAACGGGTATTGAGCGCCTTGTCCGGTTTAATCAAAATGTTATAGCCCGGCTCGCCTTCTTTCACGACATCCACATAATTCCGGATCTTGCGCTTCAAACAAACATCGGTGATAAAACCAATATTGGTTTCTGCATCAACCCGCGGACTGTTGCCGGCGTCCGGATCTCCGTTGGGGTTGCCGTTTTCCACGTCAAAAATCATCATAAAGTCATAGCGATGTTTTAAAGCCATTGTTCTTCTCTCCTTCGTGTTCTTAGAAATCTATTGCCGCTTTTCATACAATTTAGCGTTCTGATGATAATAACCGATCATAAATTTCCCCTGATCCTGCAGGCTTTGTGTCTTGGGAAATTCCCCGCTGATCAGCGCGATAATTTCTGTCATTATCCGCTGATAATAAATGCGTGAACCCTCACCGAGCTTTTTCAAATGACTTTGACTCAGCTTAATCAATTTTGGAAAAACCATCGCAGGATTTGACGATGCCGATGCAAAATACGCATCTTTAATGGTGCGGTTCAGTTTGCCGCCGCTGGCATCTTGCTGAATTTTTTCTAATACCGCAAAAAATCTGCCGCAGACATAAGCCGGACTGCTGTTGGTCACATCTAATGCCACTTGAAGTGCCTCCCCATTCTTCTCGTTATTCATACGCATCCGCCGATTAATGCAGGCTTTGATCATCGCTGCCCGCGTATGGCTCACTTGCCGTTCTGTCTTTACCCGCCGAACCATCGTTGCCAAAAGATTTTCCGGATAAGGCGTTCCCTTGACGATCGCATCAAAAAGTTTTGCGACCAAAGCCGGCGAAGGCTGAGCCTGTGTGCTCTTTTCCGGAACCATGGCCCGGGCAATTCGCCATAATGGAATCAATTGCCTTTCATGCCCTATTTGAAGATCTGCCTGATGCCTGGCCGCATACGCTAACATCTGCCCAGTGGCTTGCCGCTCAATAAATTTGATTGACAGCCGGCTGGCGTTCGGCTTGATCCCAACGATATAAAACAGAACACGTGGATCGATCCCCGCATTGTGGCTTAGCCTTTCGCCGGAAACAATCCCTTCCCGCAAATCCGCGAACAATTGATCGATCACAGCGTCTGCTTTTTCCGGGCTCATGCGCGCTGCCTCCGCGTTGATCAAAAGCGTCATCAGATCCACCGGGCGGTCATCTTCAGACATCGCCCAAAACAAAACCGATGTTTCACCGATGGTTATTTTGTGACTCGAATCCGCCGTCAGGTAATTCAGTGCCGCCGTGTAGCGTTTCATGGTTTGTTCGCCAATGTTGCTGTTAAAGGACTGCTTGTTGCCATAGGACTCTTCCGAGGCATTATTAAAACCGACTAGAACTGTTCCGGACATCTGGCCTCCGGCAATGTGCTTGATTTTGTCATGGATTCTCGCCAGCACCTGCTCCTCGCCGTCAACGGCATCTTTGCCCATCGTCGCATTCGTCTTTGGCGCTTGACGCATTTGTTCCCATTTTGCAATCATCAACGGATCCTTTTGCAGCGTGTGAATCGGGTCGCTGGCAAGACAAAAATCAAAACGCGATTGATTAAATGCTTTTGCAATCCCCAAAAGTGCCGGGTTTTGAATTTCCTTTTCGGGTTGCCAGCTTTGAAGAAACGCACGATAAGCATTAATCACCGGCGAATCCAGCCCGTCGATCATATCAAGATTCATCTTGACAAACGCATCGTGGGACTTTTGTTCTTTGTCCGAGATTTTGCCGTTTTTCTTTTGTGGCCTCGAGGTGAATTGCTCATTTGCTTTATCGTAGGCCAATCCAAAAATGTAAGCGGGTCGATAATCCAAAATAATGGCTTTAACAGCAGATGCCGTCGGCATATCGGGAAACGATCTGCCCGGAGTAACAACGCGCTTTTTCTTGCTATTCGCAATAACCTCCTCCCGACGGTTGTCGACAATCCGATCAATTTTGCCGTCCGGCGTCAAACAAATCGTATGTGTGATTTCAATTTCCGTGTATCCCGGTTTTGGCAATTTTCCCGCTTTGATGAGTAATTGATAATAATCACATAGCGCATTGATCAGCATCGTTGTTCACCTCTGTATTTCACCACATCGATCACCCCGTCAATCAAATGCGGCCGGTAATAAATGGTTTCTGCGGCATCTGAGAATTGGTCTTTCCGCCATTCTCCTTTTTTCGGGCGGCCGCCGTCTTGAAAGGCCACCCTATAAGTCATAAAACCCAGATCGTTGTCGCCGGCCAAAGAAGGATCGATCTGTTCCAAATCAAAGGCATCCACCCGTTCGACGCGCGAAGCCGGAAATTCACTGCAGCCTAAGCATGGCGTTCTAAAAAACTGACCGCGATCGAGACGCCGGGCAATTTCTGCCTGATGTTTTGCCGCCGGATTGCCTTCTTTATTCTCCCGCTCGCAGCAAATGCCCGTCAACTCAAAGTGAAAGGCCACGCCATAACACACATCCTTGAGGACCATCGACGCGCGCTGACTGATCGATTCCGTTGTGTAGATGCAGGGATCTGCGTCGGGCTGTCCTTTCATCTGCTGCTTCATTTTCGTCTGAGAAATTTTATCCTTCACTTCATTTCGGCGGATATTCACAAACTTGATCGGCGAAAACACCACAATCTGATCAATCACATACCGAATGGCCGGCTTCCAATAAATCGATTTCATCAGCCCCTCCAATGCGCCGGGTGTCGGCACGTCGTAGGATACGCGTTCAACTTTAAACTCCGGTCGCGTAAAACACGCATAGTCTCCTGAAATCACCACTTTAAAACCATAACCCATCTTTTTTCATCCCCTTCTCCTTCTGTCATCCAATAAAATAATCTTTGCCTTCAAATCGAATCCCCGTTTCGGCATCATAGTAATCCAAATTGGTCAGACACCAAATACCCGTACCATAATCATCCAAAACCCCTTGCTCACGCAAAACATTAAACTCATAAGAATACACCGAGAGGGCATAAGGCTGCAACCTTCTGGCAATCCCCAAAGATGATTTTGCAAAAGGTACCTGTGACACCCAGGATCGGCTTACCTCGTCGATCGGCACAACGATCGACACCGTCTTTGAATCGATCAATTGAAATTGCTCCCCATAGGTTTTAAACTGCAGCATGGAAAAATCCGGTGAAAACTGATGCATGGCATACTGTGTCAGCGCTTCCCGATTCGCCGTGTACCAATTTTGATAATAAGCCTCGATCGCCTCTGGCGTATCAATTTGCTCAAACCGATCGAAAATCCCCTTGGCTAAACTGCTCCCGACATCTTTATCCGGACTTTTCTCTGCTTCGTCTAATTCAAACACATGAACATCGGCCATGGCTTGTTTCCCTTCGCGATTGCAGCGGCCTCCAGCCTGCAAAATGCTGTCAAGGCCCGATAATTCACGATAGACCGCATCGAAATCGAGATCCACCCCTGCTTCGATCAAAGACGTGGCCGCAACTAAAATCGGCTTGTCATCGCGATGGGCCAATCGATCTTTAATTTTGTGGATCGTCCGCAGCCGATCCGATGCAATCATATAGGTCGACAAATGATATTTGTGGCAATCCTCCGGGAATATGGCGTAAATTTCCCGGGCGGTCCGCCGCTTATTCACCACAATTAACGCCGCCGACGCCGTGCTGGCATCGGCCACCAATGCTTCTTTTGATATCAGGCCGGCATCATGATAGCGGCATTTCTGAAAAGCAGTAAAATTCCGCCGATCGTCAATCAAATCCAGAATCTGCATATCCGGCAGCGTGTATCGGGTAAGCAATGCCTTGAAATCCGGCATGGTCGCCGTTAAAAACAAGGCCTCACTGTTTAAATAACGCGCGGTAAATGCAACGGCCTGCAGACAGGGTTGCAAGAAATTGGTGGGCATCAGATGGGCTTCGTCAAAAATGATGATGCTCTCTGCTACATTGTGCATCTTGCGCAGCTGTCGCTTTTTACTGCCGTTCATCGATTCGAAGAACTGAACGGCTGTCGTCACGATGATACTGGCATCCCAATTTTCAACGGCATGTTTTAATTCCATCCGCACTTCTTCGCGCGTATCGATATCATCATAAGAAAAGGTAGACTGATGCCTTAAAATCCGCGCATCCTCGCCAAAAATCGTTTCAAACGTGCTGACTGTTTGATCAATGATGCTATTGTAGGGAATCACATAGATAATATGCCGGTAGCCCTTGCGGATGGCCCGCAACAGTGCAAACCTCATGCTGCACAGGGTTTTGCCGGATCCCGTCGGCATATTCATCAGATAAATCTCGGCATCGCGATCTGCCTTCGAAAATGCCTGTTCCTGCAGACTCCGCCGCGCTTTTTGCAGCGCCGTTTTGCAGATAAAACCATCCAGCTGCCTGTCGATACGCTCCAGACAAGCCCGGAAATCAGAACGCACCGTCCGGCGAGGGGTGCCGGTATAAAAAGCCTCTGTATCCAGATAATCCGCATCCGTCAGACAGGAAAAGCAAAATCGCGTTAAAAACGCCAGTTTATCTGTCAGGCATTTCATGTCATTTTGACAATCGGACGCGATAAATTGCGCCAGGGCGTTCTCATCCAGACAAAGATCCGGCATCTCCTGACGAAAAACCGCGTAATCTTCAAGCTGATCCCGCCGATTGATCCGCCCGTAAAGGGTCGGTCCGTCATCCTGCTCATGACCGGTATCCGGCAAGCCGGAGTGGTGCCCCGCGATACAAAGGGCAAGCATCAACCGCGTCACCGGTGTCTGATAACGGTCCATGGCTTCGACGGCGCCGCAAGTTGAGTGGTCCACCCGAATATTTTTACCGCGGATGCGCCTTTGAAACCGCTCTTGATATTTTCCAATATCGTGAAGCATTCCCAAAACATAAGCCAGTGATTTCAACGCCGGAATCGCAAAATCAGCGCTTAATGCCGCCGTATTTTGGCTGTGCTCCAGAATAGACTGTTCTCTTTCCCCATCTAAATGCGCAAGATACGAACTCATTGCCATGCTATGACCTCTGTTTTTTAAATGTTTTTCAAACCGACTTTTTTTATTTTATCATATCAACAATGCCTTGTCACCTCAATGCTTTGACCCCTGAACTCCCACCAACAGCCGCGTCGGCAGCACCTTCGCCACCAGGCGCAGCAGCTTCATCGCCGTCCCATAAACCGACACCGCCCGGCCGGCCATCGCGTCACGGTAGGCCTTGGCGGCCACCTTCTCGGGGGCAGCCATGAAGCGATTTTTGAACGCCGCCCGCCGGTGCACCTTCTCCGCCGTTTTAAAGAAAGCGGTGCGCACCGGCCCCGGGCAGACCGCCGTCACCGAGGCATCCGGCAGTTCCGCATCCAGCGCCCGGGAGAAACTGAGCACATAGCTTTTGCTTGCGGCGTAAACCGCAAAATTCGGCTGGGGCAGAAAAGCCGCCGCCGAGGCAAACTGCACCACATGAGCGCCGGCCGAAAGATACGGCAGGCACAGCCGGGTAATCGCCGTGAGTGCGCGCACGTTCACATCGATCATCGCCATTTGCACTTCCGCCGATAGCTCCGCGATGCTGCCAATCATCCCGAAGCCCGCCGCATTCACTAAAAATCCGATTTTCAGATCGGCCACCTCCAGCTCCCGTTGGAGGGCAATCAGCGCTTCCGCTTCCCCAAGATCCATCACAAAACAGCGCGCGGGTTTGATGAGTTCCTGTTTAAGCGCTCGCAGCTGATCCTCCCGCCGGCCAATCAGCCAAAAAGCCGTCGTCTCCTGATTTTCCCGATCAACCATCTTCGCCAGTGCCCGCCCCATGCCGGACGTCGCCCCGGTGATCACTGCTATGCTCATGATCCGCTCCTTTCAAGGTTCATTTTCTTTACGCCTATTTTACCGAATACCCGCTGCTTTTGCGCCCTTTATTTCAAATTTTTGGCACAACAAAATACCAATAAAAAACACCCCGCAGGATGATATGTACCCAAAATCCTGGACACATCATTGGAACCTAGGTTAGCAATAGATGGATGTTCTCCTGTATTTTACAGGAGGCATCCATTTTGTTTTGCTCTGAATCCGTTCGTTATTGTAGTAGTTTATATAGTTCCTTTATTCTTCCGCATATATCAGCATTACGTTCTGCGGCTACGTCTGTTTTTCCAAGCTCGAAGCAATAAGCAGATCTGGACATTCCCATCGCTTTAATTAGAAGCCCCGGCGAGTACCTTTGAAACAAGCTCATATTTTTCTTCTGCGGTCCAAACACTGTATCGCATAAAAACACCCTCCTTACTGCTACATTTTCATGTCCGGTAAAGAGGGTACATATCAGGAATCAGCACCGTTTTTAATTTTGCGATTTTAGTTTTCCAACGACTTATTTTTTCCCTGCGTCAAGCCGCAAAATCTCCGCCGCCAGGGGCTTGTCGATATACAGATAATCGGCCATCCCGCCGCGCAGGCAGGCCAGCACCGCGGCAGCCTTCTCCGTTCCGGCTGCCACCACCAGCTTGCTCGGCACGCGCCGAATCGTCGCCAACGGAGTTGCGACCACCCGAGCATCCAGCGCCCGATCCGCCACTTGACCGGCCGCATCCACAAAATGGGAGCAAATATCGCCGACCGCCCGCCGGCGCAGACTGTCGTAGGCCGACGGTGCAAAATATCCCATCTGATAGAGCGCGGTGCCCTGTCCCATGGCCCCCACCGAATACACCGCCACGTCACAACGATCCGCCAGCGTCAGGATGCGATTCACCGACGAATCGCTTTTAATCGCGGCGGCGATGGCCGGGGTATCCACCAGCGCCGGCGCCGGCAGCAGGTAGCCCTCGGCGTTCAGGGCATCCACAAAATCCCGGACCACCGCCGCCGTTCCGGTTTCATAAAGCGCCTTCGACAGGCCGCCGTTGAGCTGGATCACCGAGACGCCCCGGCGGTCTATCTTGGACAGCACCTTTCCCAGAGTCGACATCGTGTTGCCCCAGGCGACCCCCACCACCGAGCCGTCCGCCACCACGCGGCCCAGATCCTCCGCGAGTGCCGCGCAGATATCCCGACGCAGAATATCCCGGTTGCCCACCACATCGGGAAGCACCGTCGCTTTTTTAAGCCCGAAACGCGTGGTCAGGGCATCCTCGATGGCCGTGAAGCTATGCTTCGGCTCCACAATCGCAATCTGCACCATCCCCATGTCCGACGCGGCCCGGATCAGCCGGCTCACCGTCGACTTGGACAGATGCTCCCGCTGAGCGATCTCAATCTGGCTCAAATGCAGTTCGTAATGCAGTTTGGCCACCCGCAGAATCTGGTTGATTCGGTATTGATCGTTTCCTGTCGGCATCTTCCACCCTCCATTTATCCCTGCAAAATAATCCGCGGCCATCGTGATTTCGCTGAACCGAAATTCATCGTTTTGGGATTTATCCCATAATATGAAATTTGTTTGACACTCTTCGCCGCGCCTTTTATAATACCATTAACGGCGATCGCAAACGATCGACAAACTGCTGTTCCACCTTATTCAATTTCAATTCCAAATGCTTTCAGGAGGCAAATTTATGGCAACCATCACTTTTATCGGCGCCGGCCAAATGGCATCCGCCCTCACGTTTCCCGTTTTCGAAAACGGTCATGAAGTCCGGCTTGTCGGCACGCCCCTCGACCGCGACATCATCGACGGCCTGCGGCGTAACAATTTCCACATCACCTTGAAGCGCACGCTGCACGACGGCATCAAATATTATCAGGTTGAAGAAATGCGCGACGCCATCGACGGCGCCGATGCGATTCTCGGCGGCGTCTCGAGCTTCGGCGTCGATTGGTTCGCCGAAGAAGTGCTCCCTAAAATCCCCCGGAACGTACCGCTGATCTCCGTGACGAAGGGCATGATCGACCGAGAAGACGGCACGATGCAGACCTATCCCGAATTCTGGGAAAGCACCGAAGCCGGCAGCAAACTGAACATCAACGCGATCGGCGGCCCCTGCACCAGCTACGAACTGGCCGACAAGGACGACTCCGCCGTGACCTTCTGCGGCCGCGACATCGAAACCCTGCGCACTTTAAAGGGTTGGTTCACCACCGATTATTATCACGTCAGTCTCTCCACTGACGTCGTCGGTGTGGAATGCGCCGTCGCTCTGAAAAACGCTTACGCGCTGGGCGTTTCCCTGGCCGTCGGGCTGGCCGAAAAGCGCGAAGGCATCGGCGCGCTGCACTACAACTCCCAGGCGGCTCTCTTTGGCCAGGGCGTTCGCGAAATGCGCCAACTCCTGAAACTGGTCGGCGGCGGCGGCGACAATATCGTTTTGGGAGCCGGCGACCTCTATGTCACCGTGTTCGGCGGGCGCACCCGCAAAATCGGCACCCTGCTCGGCCGGGGCCTGAGCTTTGACGACGCCATGGCGGAGCTGGCCGGGGTCACCCTCGAGTCCATCGTCATCTCCACCCGTATGGCCCGTGCCGTGAAAAAACGGGTGGCCGCCGGCAAGGTAGACGCGGCCGATTTCCCCCTGCTCCTTCACGTCGACGCCATCATCAACGGCGACGAACCCGTCAACATCCCGTGGAAGGCCTTCGAAACGGAAACCGTGCTTTAAGCCTGAAGTGCTTATAAAAAAGCAGCTCTCACGAGCTGCTTTTTTGCGCCCAATCGGCCATCACTGACCGATGGTAAAGCTGTCCACAGTTTTCATATCATAACCAAACCCCGAACCGACATCATCAACCGTACCCTTCACGGTAATGGTCTTCCCGACCTGACTTTTCGTAATCGCATCGCGGTCTTCCTGCTTGGTCAGCCAGCAGGTAATGTCCGCCCCATATTGAAAATCACTGGCCGTCACCTTGAAATTGGAGCCGTAGGGATCGATGGATTTGATCACCCCGGTAATCTCGAGAGGCTTTCCTTCGTATTGTTTTTCAGCAGCGGTCGCATCGTTCAGCCATTGTTTAAGCAAATCGCCGGCCGTCACCTTGGTGTAGGTCGTTTCCGTTTGAGTAACTTTCTTTTTCTTGGGCGCCGCCGCTTTTTTCTGCTCAAGAACACCGTCGAGCAAACCAATCTGCCAGGCCGCAAACGCGGCGGCTGCGATCACCACCAATACGATCAGCGGGTAGATCCAGTTATGAGAGCGTTTGGACTGATCGCCTGCACCCGACACCGGCTTTAGTTTTTCCGCCGTTACCCGGGCTTTATCGCCCACCACCACTTCTTTGGGTGGGGCTGCTGGAACCACCAGCGCATCGCATCTCGGCTGGGCAGATCCGTCTGGTGCCGTTTCATCCCAAGCGAACAGATCTGGCGAATCCTGTTCCATTGACACATTATCACCAGTATCCGTAGCAGGCACCTGTGAATCGGAGTCTCCCTGTCCTTCCGCCATCACCTGATCCAGCTCCGAAAGGCCCGCAGCGGAAAACTGTTTCGTCACCGGCTGCCCGGAAAAAACCCGGGCCACCGCTTTTTTATAAACAGCCATTCCCCGCTCGGAGCCCATCATTAGAATTTCTGTTCGATCGCCTGCGGCTGCAATGTGCATCTCGATAGGCTCTCCTTCGGCAGCTGCTGTGATTACCCCCCGGCTACGATCCGCCATGATCTCGTCAAAGCCCGCTGATTCCAGAGCAGCTAGACTATTGGTCATCCAGAGTTCTGCAGATCCTCTGGCCTTTAAACGTTTTTTCATGCGGTTCCCCTCTATTAATTTTATCTTTTTAATCATATCATCGATAATGTTTTCAAACAATAGTTTTAGCAACATTTCTTATCTCCGGTAGCCTTTTTACCCAAAAAACGCAAAAGATGCCGGCAGGTGAACCCCGACATCTTTTGCGCTTATTAGGATCCCGATCGCTCGGGATGGACCGTGTGCTTCAGCACGTCACCATTATACCCATTGGGGTATTGGTTGTCAATAAAATCTATATTCTTCCTCTGATAAACAGATGTAATTTTTGCATTCCAAACTCATCTTTATTTTTACAAAAATAAAAATATTTGTTGTTTATCGAAATATTTTACCTTTATTTCGATTATTTCTATTAGATTTAAGAATATTTGTAAAAATCAACTTGACATCTACTTACAGTCCTCCTATAATGAGATTGTCTTAAAATGTTTTCATCTATTATCTTTCCAAGCAAACAACAATTTTCAAATACGGAGAAATACATGAAAAAAATAGTCGATGACGAGCGTCTCATGATTAAAATCTGTGACATGTACTACAATCAAGATATGAATCAAAAGACCATTTCGTCCAAATTGGGCCTATCCCGTCCGACCATTTCCCGTATCATCAGCAATGCCAAGGATAACGGCATTGTAACTATTTCCATTAAAAATCTCGAATCGACCAATTATGTCGAGCTTGAACACGCCGTCGAAACCATCTACAACCTCAAAGAAGTGATCGTCGTCGATCACAAAAGCAATCCCGAGACCCAAAAGAAAGAGCTGGGCCGCGTGGCCGCCGATTATCTCACCCGCATCATCAAAGACCATAACGTCGTCGGTGTTTCGATGGGCTCTACCCTTTTTGAAGTCGCCGAGCATATTCACGATGCCACAGCCAAAAACGTTTTTTTCGTGCCGTTGATCGGCGGCATGGGACATCTGCGCAGCGAGCTCCACTCCAACTCCCTGGTCGAGGCGCTTGCCCGCAAGTTCAACGGCAAATTCATTCCCATGCACGCGCCGGCGCGCGTTGCCAATCGCACCATCCGCAGTGAATTTCAAAATGAAGCCAGCATTTCCCGGGTCATTCGGGAGTGCGACGACCTGGACGTGGCCATTGTCGGTATCGGCACCCCCAATAAAAGCTCTGCCATCATGGCGACGGGCTATTACACCGATGCCGAGATGAAACACATGCAATCCGTCGGCGTTATCGGCGACATCTGCATGCAGTTCTACGACGCGAGCGGCAGCACGACCCCCTTTAAAAAACAGAACACCGTCATCGGCATCGAAATCAAAAAACTGCGCAAAGTGCCCCACGCCATCGGCATCGCCACCGGCCTCGAAAAAGTCCCTGCCATCAAGGGGGCCATCAACGGACGTTATATCAACACCCTTATCACCGATATTGACTGCGCCAGAGAGCTGGCGCAGAACAATTAATATATTTTTCCCATTCGTCTTTTCAATTTTTAGTATTTTTAGCTCAAAGGAGAAACTCATGAACGAAATCCTGAATCTGCCCATTAACGACATGGCGCGCACCGAATTTGACTGCTCGTGCGGCAAGCACCACAATTTTTCCATCCACGATGTGGCCATCGGCAGCGGCGCCATCGAAAAATTGCCGGAAATTGCGGCCCCCTTCAAGGAAGGACAGATTCTGATGGTATATGACAACAACACCTACGCAGCCGCCGGTAAAAAGGCCCATCAGCTGATGGCCGATGCGGGATTTAACGTCAAGGAGCTCCTCTTCGACCGCGGTGACGACGTGCTCGTTCCCGATGAAGTTGTGGTCGGTCGCATCCTGCAGGAGCTCTCCGGCCCCACCCCGGAAGACACCAGGCTCATTGTCGGCGTCGGTTCCGGCTCGATCAACGACTCCTGCAAATACGTGTCTTTCCACTGTCACCTGCCTTACATCATCGTTGCCACCGCGCCCTCGATGGACGGCTATGTATCCGACGGCGCGCCGCTGATGGCTGCCGGCCGCAAAATTTCCTATCCGGCCCATCTGGCCTACGGCGTCATCGGCGACACCGACATCATGAAGGATGCCCCCCAGGAATTGATCGCCGCCGGCTTCGGCGACGTGGTGGGCAAGATCACCGCCATCGCCGACTGGGATCTGGCCGTGAAGGTCAAAGGGGATTATCGCTGCGACACCTGTGTCGAGCTGGTGAACCGCGCGCTGGAAAAATGCTTCTCTAAAGCGGATCTTTTACCTCAGCGCGACGAAGAAGCCACCAAATATCTGATTGAAGCCTTGACCTTAACCGGGGTGGCCATGGCGCTCATTAAAATCTCCCGCCCGGCTTCTGGCGCCGAACATATGCTCTCCCACTTCTGGGAAATGGACTACATCGCCCGCGGCCTCAACCCGATTCACCACGGCCTGCAGGTCGGCGTCGCCACGCCAGTCATCGCCCGCTTCTTTGAAGAACTCGCAGATATCCTACCGGAAGGCACCGGCGACCTCTGCCCATCCCACAAAGAAATTGAAAAGCTGCTGGCCGGCGGCGGCGCGCCGGTCACCCCTAAGGACATCGGTCTGTCCCGGGAACTCTTCCACGCCAGTCTCATCGGCGGCTACAAGGTGCGTCCGCGCTATTCCGTGATGGAATTCGCCGCAGAGCACGGCCGTCTCGAAGCCATCGCCGACAAAATCACCGCCGAATACTACGGCTAAGACTAAAATTCACAAGCCAATCGCCTAAATTTTCTGCCCACTGTGGCCAATTCGCCGCGGTGGGTGTATAACTACATTGAGCTGTAAACGTCATTCTTAATAACCAAAGGAGAAACCATGCTACCCAAAAGCCAAGCCCTTGACGGCGTCAAATTGTTCGTTTTGGATATGGACGGCACCGTTTATCTCGGCAACAACCTCATCGACGGCTCCCTGGACTTCATCCGCCAGGTCGATGCCGATCCGAAGCGCGATTTTATTTTCTTCACCAACAACGCATCCCGGGTTCCGGAAGTCTATGTCGACAAGCTGGCCAAGATGGGCCTGACAGTTACCAAGGATAAAATCGTCACCGCCGGGGATGTCTGCGCCGAATTCCTCGAAGAAAACTATCCCGGCGCGAAGATTTACCTCAACGGGACGCCGCTGCTCGAAGACAACTGGCGCAAACGCGGCCTCAACCTCGTCGACGACGACCCGGACGTGGCCGTGCAGAGTTTCGACACGACCCTGACCTACGACAAGCTGGACAAAATCTGCCGCTATGTGCGAAACGGGGTGCCTTTTATCGCCACCCATATGGATACCAACTGCCCAACCGAGGATGGCTATATGCCCGACTGCGGCGCCATGTGCACCCTGATCACCGACTCCACCGGCGTGCGCCCCCGCTTTCTCGGCAAACCGTGGAAGGAAACCGTCGACATGATCACCGCCATCACCGGCTACCCGAAGGAAACCATCGCCTTTGTGGGAGACCGGCTTTATACCGACGTGGCCACCGGCGTGAACAACGGCGCCAGGGGCTTCCTCGTGCTCACCGGCGAAGCCGATATGCAAACCGTCGCCGAATCCGACGTCGAGCCCACCTGCATCTACGAATCGCTGAAGGAAATGCGCGAATACCTTTAATCTGCAGGCCATCCCTGGGCTATCAATCATTTAAAACCGTATAAGGAGAGAGCAATGGCAAAATACATTATCGGTGTCGATTTCGGCACTTTATCCGCCCGGGCCATTCTGGTCGATGTCGCTACCGGCGAAGAACGCAAAAACAGCGCGGTGCACGAATACCGCCACGCCGTGATGGAAACGGCCCTGCCCGACGGCACCCCGCTGCCCGTGGACTACGCCCTGCAGGATCCCCGGGACTACCGCGAATCCCTCGGCGCCGTCATCCGGGATGTCATGGTGCGCAATAATGTCCGACCGGACGATGTCATCGGCCTGGGCATCGACTTCACCGCCTGCACGGTGCTGCCCGTCGACAAAAGCGGCGAACCCTTGTGCTACCGAGACAAATATAAAAGCGATCCCATGGCCTATGTGCAGTTATGGAAGCACCACGGCGCCCAGGAGTATGCCAACCGCCTGACGGAGGTGGCCGCCATCCGCGGCGAAACCTTCCTCGCGCGCTACGGCGGCAAGGCCTCCTCGGAAACCCTCTTCCCCCGGCTGTGGAAAATCTGCATGGAAGATCCGGACCTTTACGCCGATATGGACGAATACATTGAAGCCGGCGATTGGATTGCCGGCCAGATCACCGGCCGCTATCTGCGCAATTCCTGCGCGGCGGGATACAAGGCGCTTTACAGCGAAACCGAAGGTTACCCCGGCAAGAAATTTCTCGCCGCCCTCGACCCGAAATTTGAAAATGTGGTCGCCGAAAAACTCAAGACGCCAGTGGCGCCCATCGGCAGCAAGGCCGGCGAAATTAACGCAGCCGGCGCCAAACTCACCGGCCTGAACGTCGGCACCGCCGTAGCGGTGCCCATCATCGACGCTCACTCCGGCGTGCCCGGCACCCTGAAGGAAGCCGCCGAAAATCAAATGGTGATGATCATGGGAACCTCCGGCTGCCACATGCTGATCAGCAAGGAGGAACACGTGGTGCCCGGCTGCTTCGGCGTGGTAAAAGACGGGATGCTCCCCGGCTTTTACGGCTACGAATGCGGCCAAAGCGGCTTCGGCGATCATATGGACTGGTTTGTAAAAAACGGCGTGCCCGAGACCTACACCCGAGCTGCCCGCGACGCCGACATGGATATCCAGCAATACCTGACCGCCAAAGCCGAAAAGTTAGTCCCCGGGGAAAGCGGCCTGCTCGCCCTCGACTGGTGGAACGGCAACCGCTCCATCCTTGTGGATAACGACCTCACCGGCCTGATGCTCGGCCTGCGGTTGACCACCAAACCGGAAGAAATTTACCGCGCGCTAATCGAAGCCATCGCCTTCGGCTCCCGGGTCATCATCGACAACTTCGAAAAATCCGGCGTCGCCGTCGAAAAGGTCTTTGCCACCGGCGGCATCAGCCAGAAAAACCCGATGCTCATGCAGATTTTCGCCGACATCACGAACCGGCCCTACCGCATCGCCGGCAGTGAGTACGGCGGGGCTTTGGGTGCGGCGGTGCTCGGCTCTCTGGCGGCCGGCTCCGAACGCGGCGGCTACGACAATATCTTCGACGCGACCCGGGTCATGGCCAACCTTGCCGATGTGGAATACACGCCGATTCCGGAAAACGCCGCGGTCTACGACAAGCTCTATCAGGAATTTATCCAGCTCCACGACACTTTCGGCCGAGGCGACAACGACGTGATGAAACGCCTGAAGAAAATCCAGCTCGACGTGATCGCCGGGAAATGATGTCTTAAGAAATAAAAGCCCGGCACTTTAAATGGCACTGGGCTTTCACTTCCAACTCTCCTCTTGCAGGAGAGTTTTTTTTATTCCCCCGAACAATCCCCAAAAAACTTTTTAAACCATTTGACTCTCCGGCCGCTGGAGCTGTTACTTTAAATTTAACGGACTAAAACGCGCGTGCATCCGCCGTTACGGGCATCAGCAAAACCAAAGGAGAGTGGAAAACAATGAGTGTAATTCTGACGGAAGACCAGAAAATGATTGTGGAATTAGCTGCGGACTTCGCCAAACAGGCCATCGCTCCCATCGCCGACGAGATGGAAGCGGCCGGCAAGATTCCGGCGGCTGTCATCGCGCAGATGGCGGAGCTCGGCTTTATGGGCATCAACATCCCGGAGGCCTACGGCGGCACCGGCATGGGCGAAGAAGTGAAGGCACTGGTGATCGAAGAGATCGCCAAGGCGGACGCCAGTGTGGCCGAGCTGCTTTCGGTGCACACCCTGAGCTCCGACATCATTTTAAAGCACGGCACCGAAGAACAAAAGAAAAAATATCTGACCAGGGCCTGCAGCGGTTGTGTGGGTGCTTTCGCATTGACTGAGCCCGGAGCCGGATCCGATGCGGCCGCCGCCAGAACCAAGGCCGTCCCCGACGGCGACGATTACGTGATCAACGGCGCGAAATGCTTTATCAGCAACATGGGTAAAGACGAAGGGGATTACGTGATCCTCATCGCGCTGACCGATCCGGAAAAGAAAACCCGCGGCATGTCCGCCGTCATCGTGGACCGGGGCACGCCGGGCTTTAGCGTCGGCAAAGCCGAGGACAAAATGGGTCTGCGCGCCGCGCCGGTTTCTGAGCTCATCTTCGAAGACTGCCGCGTGCCCAAAACGCAGCTGCTCGGCAAAGAAGGCAAGGGCTTCGGTCTTGCCATGGCCGGCCTTGACGGCGGGCGAATCGGAATGGCCGCCCAAGCCGTCGGCCTCGCGGAAGGCGCCCTGGCTGCCGCCGTTCAATACGCCGGCGAGCGGGTGCAGTTCGGCAAGCCCATCAGCGCGAACCAGGGCATCCAGTGGTATCTGGCCGATATGGCCACCAAGACCGAGGCCGCCAAGCTCCTCACGCTCAACGCGGCCAAATTGCGGGAATCCGGCCTGCCGGTGAGCAAGGAAGCCGCCATGGCCAAATATTACGCATCGGAAGCGGCGGTTTACGTGGCTGACAAAGCGCTTCAGATCCACGGCGGCTATGGTTACATGAAGGATTATGCCATCGAGCGGGTTTATCGCGACGCGCGCATCATTCCCCTTTATGAGGGCACTTCCGAAGTACAGAAGATGGTCATCTCCCGCGCGGTGATCGCCGGCAAATAAGCCGCAAAACCTCCCTTCGGCCGACATTTAAAAATTCGTAAATCGTGTTCCTGAGGGCGCCGTTCTTAATCCTCATGGCTCTGACTTTCAATTTCCTGATACTTACAGCCTTCCTGCCGCTCACAGTCACACGCCTGTGTGGCCGTTTCACATGCGCGGGAAGGCTTCTGGCAATCCTCCTGGCTTTTGTATATCATGGATGCGGGGAAAAGCGCCGGTGCGCATTCCAAAGCAGGGGGATCTGATGAAAAAAGGGGTTATTTGGATCGCGGGAATCATGGCCGGCTTGCGCATTGATCGCTACGGCTGCAATCCTGATCGATATTCGGCAATACGGGGATGAAAAAGTCCGTCTCTGGCAGGTAATGGAAGTTAACCTGCGCCATAACACGGTTCAGCTTGAAAGGCACGGCCGGGAAGAACTGTTCCTGACAGATCACGACCAGACCGGCGATGAGGTTCTGAAGCTCGGATGCAAAGCAAAAGATCGCCTTGGGACAGTCGGATATTATACTGCCCCGGACGGGACAGCATTCAGTGTGGAAGACATGAATGAATGGAGTGTCTGGTTTCGCCTGCATCGCATCAAAGGCATTTCATTGAAACAGCCTGGGCTCGGGTCATGATGAGAAATACCGGACCGAATAATCCGCGATCATGCGTGTTCTTGTAAAACCATCATCGAGAGATGTCTTTTATAAAATAATTTTCGATCGTTAATTTCAGGCGCTAAAAGAGGCATTGCCGAATGGCAATGCCTCTTAAAATGGGGGTTTTATCAGTCTTCTTTTTCAATTGCTTTGGCGTTGGTGTGATCCACCGTCTTGTGGACAATTTCGCGCATCTGCGGCCAGGTTTCCATGTAACGTTCCATATAGAACTGATATTCTTTGTGGTTTTCCATGTTCGGGCGATAGGTCTTATCAATGCGAACCATGGTCTTCGCCGCTTCTTCAAAGGAGTCGAAGAGGCCTGCACCCACGCCGGCGATGATGGCATCACCCAGGCAACCGGCACTCTGGTTTTCCACGGTGGTGTGCATCGGCACGCCGATAATATCCGCATGCATCTGCATCCAGAAATCCGAGGTTGCGATGCCCCCGCAGGCATAAATTTCGTTCACGTCGTAGCCGGCTTCATTCATACTGACGATGCAATGGTTGGCCCCATAGGCCACCCCTTCATACACGGCACGGGCTATGTCCGACGTGGATGTCCCGATGGACAGCCCCCAGAACATGCCGCGGGCTTTGGAGTCCGAATACGGAGCGCGGTTTCCCTGGAAATAATCCATCATCACGACGCCGCCGGAACCGATGGGCGATTCCTTGGCCTTTTCGGTGATATAGTCATAAATATTCATGTCGCGGCTCACTGCTTTTTCCATCCAGGAGCCCGGCACCAGGTTGTTTTTAAACCAGGTTAAAATCGCGCCGGCCGCCGTCTGGCCGCCTTCGAGCAGGCTCGTGCCGTCGTACATGCAGTCGGGATACGTCCCGTTGACGCCATCCACGTGGAAATCTTCCTTCGAGAGGCCGAGCAGACAGGTGGATGTCCCGCCGATGAGGGTCATGCCGTTGGGCAGCACCCCGCCGACACCGAACATGCAGGCGTTGCAGTCCGCCGTCCCTTCGACGACGATGGTATCGGTGGACAGGCCAAAGGCCTTAGCCGCTTTTTCCGAAACGTGGCCGACGATATCCCCGACCTTGAGGATTTCTTTCGGCACTTTTTCGAGCACGTCATCCAGGCCGACCGCGTTGAGCAGATCCGCCGGGAAGCCGCCGTTCTTATCGTCGTAGTTCCAGCGGAATGACGCGACGGACATCGAAAGGGTCTTTTTGCCGGTGAGGATCCAGTTAAGCCAGTCTTCAAATTCGAACATGGTTTTGGTCTTTTGCCAATTTTCCGGCTCATTCTTTTTGACCCACATGTTCTTCGGAATCATGGTGTCGGCACGAAAGCTCGGTTTATAGAATTTGGTCGCATCGTACTGGTCGCGGATTTCGTCGATTTCCGCCGCTTCGCCGGCCGCACGCACATCCATCCACAAAATCGGTTTGCGCACGGAATGGTCGTTTTCATCCAAATAGACCAATGTATTGGTGGTGGCATCACAAGTGATGGCAACAATCTCTTCCGGTGCAACGCCGGCCTTGCGGACACAGGCAGGAATCGCTTCCCCCAAAGCCATCAGCCATTCCTGATCGTCCTGTTCAGCCCAGCCATTGTTCGGATAAGTTGTGCCGTATTCCTGGATATCGTAGGCGCGGTTGCGGCCCTGCAGATCAAACAGCGCAACGCGAACGCTCCCGGTCCCGGCATCAATCCCCATTAAATACTTAGACATAATCTCTCCCTTTCTCCTTTTGGATTTAATTGGTAACCATCCTTGTTTGGCGGCTCCACGCCGCCGTGTTTTATTGCGCTTCGCTTTCGAAATCGACGATGCGCTGCACCTTGTTTTTGGAACGACTTTCCGGATCAAAGGTGCAAGACAGATATTCTTTAACCATGCATTTGGCCAGCTCAATGCCGACTACCTGGGCGCCCATCGTGATGATATTGGCATGATTGGAGAGCTCGGCCCGCTGTGCCTGATACACATCGTGGATACAGGCCGCATAAGCGCCTTTGACCTTATTGGCCGCAATGGACACGCCGATCCCCGTGCCGCAGACCACGATACCGCGATCGAATTCGCCGGCCGCCACAGCCTTGGCGCATTTAATGGCCACATTGGCATAGATCGGATCGTCCGAGCCAAAGTCGGTCACTTCGTGGCCCAATTCCTTCACATAAGTCATCAGCTGTTCTTTAAAATCCGATGCATTCGGATCGCATCCAAAAACAATTTTCATTCGTAGCCTCCTGTTTTGTTATCGCGATTGATAATCCTTTACATCGTCTATTCTACCTTCGTGCTGAAATTGTGTCAATTTAATCCGATTTCTTTTTCATAATTTCAAAATCACCGGGCAAATATCTTATTTTACATTTTTTTACAAAAATAATCTCCAAATCCCGCCCGCTCTTAATTTGGAGCATAGCAAAAAGACCATCGGCATCTCAATGGTCTTTTTAATTGATTTTACTGCCAATCCGCCTATGCTGCGTGATTGCTCCGCGCACCTTGTTTTAGCGTTGAGCTTTTTAATCTCTGACTGCATCTGCAGCCATATGATTTTTGATGATGCCGGGGCGATGTCTCGCCGGTCAAAGCAAGCGGCTCCAAAGAACCGCTTGCTAAAAATCACCGCGTTCTTCGTCACTTACCCCAGCTTCCACCCCACGGCCTGTTCTCTTGCCGCCACAAAGCGGCGGTAGATGCCGTCCTCTTGCATCAGGGTCTCGTGACGGCCGCGCTGCACAATACGCCCCTGATCCACCACCAGAATCTGGTCTGCATGGCGCACGGTCTTCAGGCGATGGGCGATCATCAGGATCGTCTTTTCCCGGGTAAGCGCCGCGATGGCGGCCATCAGTTCCTTCTCGTTTTCCGGATCGACATTGGCCGTGGCCTCGTCGAGAATAATAACGGGCGCATCCTTCATGATGGCCCGGGCGATGGCAATGCGCTGACGCTCCCCGCCGGAAAGGCTGGCGCCGCCCTCTCCGACGACGGTCTCATAGCCGTCGGGCAATGCCACAATAAAATCGTGACAGCAGGCCGCCTTCGCCGCGGCGATCACCTGATCCATCGGCGCGTCAGGCTGGCCGAAGCGAATGTTGTTGGCAATGGTGTCCCGGAACAGATAAACGCCTTGAAACACGAAGCTGAAATTTTCCATCAGACTGTCCATGCTGTAATCGCGCACATCCACGCGGTCGAGCGTAACGCTGCCGCTGTCGACGTCCCAAAAGCGGGCGATGAGATGGCACAGCGTCGTCTTGCCGCCGCCGGAGGGACCGACGATGGCCGTCGTGGTCTTTTCGGGAATCGTCATGCTGATCCCGTCGATGATGGTCTGCTTGTCGTAGGCGAAGCGGATATCGTTCACCGCGATGTCGTGAGTTGCCGGCGTGCGGGCCGCCCCGTCGATATCCATGGGTTCAAGGTCCAAAATCGCCTGAGCCTTGTCCACACAGATATCCACATTGCGCAGCAGCGACGAATAATTGCCGGCACTTTCCAGACTCGCGTAAATCATGAAAGCGCAGATGAGCATCACGATGCAGACGAGCAGATCCATGGTGCCGCCCAGGTAAAAACGAATGGCCAGCACGCTCATGGCGACACCGGTGAGCTTGGCGATGGCACTCTGCAGGGTCATATAGGGAATAAAGCGAAACTCGCAGGCCGCGTTGACCGCGACGTTGTCGTCGATGGCGGCGTTGAGCTTGCGGCTCGCGCTACCGGTCAGCTGATAGCTTTTAACCTCCGCCATCCCCTGAATATATTCGAGAACCTTGGTCACAAGCTCGGTGTCCGACGCGTTCTTCTTTGGCGCCATAACCTTGCCCTGACGCTGCAGCAGTGCATTGGCGCCAAAGAATACGGCGATGCCTGCCAGCGTCACCAGGCCGATGCGCCAGTCGTAAAACAGGAGCATGAGCGCGATGAGCAGCGTTGTCAGAACGCCCTGGGTCGTCATCATCACCACGCGGGTCGCGATATTGGCCAAGGCTTCCATGGTGTTGGTCGTCACCGAGGTGATGGTGCCCAGGCTGTTGTCATTAAAATAACCCATGGGCAGATAGCGCAGATGCTCGGCGATTTCGATGCGCTTGTTGGCGCAGGTTTCATAGCCCGCCTCCGTCTGGAGCATGGTGGCCTTGTTTTTAATGAGCACCTGGCCGGCGATGCTCACCACCATGATGCCGAAGCCCGCAGCTACCGTCATAAGGCTCACCCGGCCTTCAAGCACCGCGCCGAGCATCACCGCCACCGCCGGAATCTTGAGTGCTTCAAAGAACGCCTGAATCACCCCGCAAGCAATGGACCTATGAAACTTGCGGCGATTCTTCTCGCCGCAGAATGCGAAGAACTTGCGAAAAATTTTAAGCATGGGCTTCGTCTCCTTCCTGATCGTCCCCGGCATCCAGCCGATCGCGCACCGAAATATGCGCCTCCCACATCTGACGGTACAGGCCGTTCTCGGCAAGCAGAGTCTTGTGGGTGCCGCAGCTGTCGAGGCGGCCGTCTTTAATGACGAAAATCTGATCGCTGTCGGCAATGGTGCTCAGTCGATGGGCAATCACGATGAGGGTCTTGCCTTTCACGAGCCTTCCCACCGCCGCCTGAATCACCGCTTCGTTTTCCGGATCGGTGTAGGCTGTGGCCTCGTCGAGGATCACGATGGGCGCGTCCTTGAGCATGGCCCGGGCGATGGCGATGCGCTGGCGTTCTCCGCCGGAAAGCGCGCCGCCCGCATCGCCGACCACGGTGTCGTAGCCGTGCTCAAGCCCCGTGATAAAGTCGTGACAGCCGCTGGCCTTTGCCACGGCGATCACCTCGTCATCCGTCGCACCGGCGCGTCCCATGCGGATATTCTCGCGGATGGTGTCGTCAAAAAGGAAATTGTCCTGCGACACATAGGCCACAAGCCGATGATAATCTGCCGGGGGAATGGCGCGGATATCCACCCCGCCGATGGTGATGCGCCCGCCGTCCGCGTCCCAAAGAGACGCGATGAGCTTGGCCAGCGTGGACTTGCCGGAGCCGGACGGCCCGACGATCGCATTGACCGTGCCCGCAGCCATGGTCATGCTGATGCCATGAAGCACTTCCGCGTCGTGATAGCCGAAGGTTACATCGGTGAGCACCACGTCCCGCCCGTCGAGCGGCGTGGTCAGCACCGCCGGCCGATGCTGCTCATCCTGCTCGAGAATGGCGCTGACCTCGCCGACGATGGTGCCCATCTGGGCCAAATCGTCACTGTAGGACATCACAGTGATCAGCGGCGTCAACGTGCCGAAGGACAGAATAATGATCAGAATAAAATCCGCCGCCGAAAGGCTCCCCGCGCGAAAGAGCAGTCCGCCGACGGGCAGAATCGCCACCAAAGACGCCGGCATAATGGCCATCGCTGCGGTGAAATAGCCGTTGCAGCGGCGCATCCAGTCAACAAAGCAGCTGGCCCCTTCCCGGGCAGCCACCACAAAACGATCGTAGGATTGCTCAGCCTTGCCAAAGGCCTTGATCACCTCGATGCCTCCGATGTATTCCACCGCCGTATCGTTGAGCGCCTTGGTTTTATCCACCGTGTTTTTAAAATCGGCCTCGTAGCCGCGCATCATCCCGGCGTAACAAATCAGTCCGACCGGGATCGTCAGCAGCGACGTCAGCCCCATGCGCCAGTCGATCACAAAGATCGCGACGGCCAGCACCAGCGGCGACACCAGATTCGCCGTGAATTCCGGCACGATGTGCGCCAGCACGGTTTCGATGCTGTCGATGCGCTCGACCACCGTATTCTTCAGGCTGCCCGACGAAAGATCTTGCACCGTGCCCAGGGGCAGGCGCGCCAACTTGTCGCACACCCGCTTGCGCACTTCTCCCAGCACGGCAAAGGTCGTCTTATGAGACAGCGTGGTGGACAGCGCGTGACAAAGCACCCGCCCGATCCAAAACAGCGCCATGATGCCGCAAATTCGGCCGTACACCGCGAAATCGCGATTGCCGTCAATCAAAAGCTGCACGATGCGCGCGATGCACACGTAGGGCGCCAGCCCCAAAAGCACGCCCAAAACCGCCGCAAGCACACTGGCGAGATAATTCCCGCGATGTCCCGCGGCAAATTCCCCAAGCCACTGCAAGGTGCTTTTTCTCCGTTTGGCCGTTGCCTGTCGTTCATTCTTCAAGTGAATGTCCCCCTTTCTTTTCAGAGCCTTCTGCCGTCACGCTCTGCTTCATCAGGCGCAGCCGCTCCTGCTTGCGATAGGTCAGCGGACTCACGCCATAAACTTTTTTAAACATACTGCCGAATTTTGTCTGACTGGCATAGCCCACGGATGCCGCGATATCCGCCACCTTTTCCCGGGTGCCCGACAACAGTTTGGCCGCCCGCTTCATCCGCTGCGTTCGTTGATAGACCGCATAGCCGCAGCCGTAAACATTGCAGAAATAATTTTTCAGACTTGACGCACTGATGCCAAAGCGCGCTGCCAGCTCTGCCGCTGGGTGGCGCACCTGCAGATCCGACACGATGATTTGCTGCACGGCCTTGGCGATTTCCACCTGGGTTTTGGGATAGTAAATCTTCCCCGCCTCCACCAGCGCCGTCTCACGCTCGGCCAAGAGCAGCAGCCACTCCATGATCTTCACCGCGATGAGCTGCCGGCTTTTCCTCTGCGCCAGATAGTCCCGCAGCGCCTTTGCCGTCCGGGCGAGCGGCACATCGGCCAGATAAATACGCGGCGCATCAACCGCCTCACAGCGTTCAAACAATTGCCGGGGCACCGCGAAGGATTCCCCCAACACTGAAAAGGCCGTTTGCCAATCGCCGTCCAGCCGAACCGCCAGCTCAATCCCTTCGTAATCCGCTTCGGGATAATAGAAACTCCCTGTCGATTTGCCGTTATCCACCACCAGCTCCCCGCCCGATAAATAGGTTGTCTCGCCGCTGTGCAGCGTCACTTCGCAGCGGCCGCAAAAACAGTGGTTCACAGTGAGCGAAGGCGCGTCTGCCGCCTTGAATGTGAATCTGGGGATGCGCGTGCTGTGAATATCAATATCAAAAAACCAGAAACCCGGCGCCAACGCCAATACCCGAAGCAGGCCGGCCTCGCCGCCATCCCCCGGCAGCGGGATGAGCGCGGCTCCGGTCCGCCTGTCCTCGCGCACCCCGGGAAGCCGCAAAAGGGTACGCGGATTTAAATCAATAACCGCAGTCATCCATCGTCACCTTTCTGTCGCAGCAAACCTGCATCCACTCGGCATCATGAGTCGCCACGATAACGGTCTTCCCCATCGCCTTAAGCCGCGTCATCAAAGCCGCCATCTGGCGCATATGCCGATCGTCCAAACCACTGGTGGGTTCATCAAAGAGCAAAATCTCCCGCTCGGAAGCGACGGCACAGGCCACTGCAAGACGCTGCTTTTGCCCGCCGGACAACGACATGGGATGCTTGTCGCGATACGGCAGGAGATCCACCGATTCCAGAATAGCCGCCGCGCGCTCATGCGGTGCAGACGTGCGCGCCGGCAGTCCGAGGCACACTTCCTCCAGCACGCTTTCCGAAAAAAGCTGATGATCCGCGTCCTGCATGACCAGAAAAGTCATCTGCTGGCGCTGACGCCGGCCGAAGGATCGTCCGCGGTAGTGCATGACACCCTTGCATCGCCGCTCCAGGCCGCACAAACAGTGCAGAAAGGTGGTCTTGCCCGCGCCATTGGCGCCAACCAGCGCCGTGATCTGCCCGGCCGCAATGTGCAACTCATTCATCGCCAGCACCGGCTTGCGGGCACTGTGGCGCCGCTCAAAAAATCCGCTTCGATAATCGAAATGAAAATTTTGGAGCATCAGGCAGTCCTCTTCCGGCAGGACCGCCGGCAGCGCAACGGCCCGGGGCGAAATCAGCCGCGTGGTCCGCAGACCGGCCGCCCCATCGTCGCAAGCCGCCAGACGGTCGCAGGCCGCCCGGTCGAGCACCCGCACGATGCGCCCCGCCTCGAGCACCGCCGCCCGGTCGATCAAATCCCAAAGATAAGCCAGGCGATGTTCCGCCGCCACAATGGTTTTGCCGGCGTCCCGCCAGATTTGAATCAAAGCGCGCAACTGCATCGTCGCCCCGAAATCCAAATTCGCCGAGGGCTCATCCAGCAGGATGACCGCCGGCCGGGCCACGTCCACCGAAGCGCAGGCAATCTTCTGCTTTTCGCCCCCGGACAAATGAAAGATGTTGCGGTCGATCAGCCTCTCGATATGAAAGCGGGCGGTCGTCTCTTCGATGCGCTTTAAAATCTCGGCTTCAGCCATGCCCCGATTCTCGCAGGCAAACGCCAGCTCGCTGGTGGTGTCCACATTAAAAAACTGCGTCCGGGGATTTTGAAAGACCGTCCCCGACGACGACGCAATCTCGTCCAAGCTCCTGCCGGCGAGAGATTCGCCGTTTACACGGATTGTTCCGGTCAATCGCCCCGGATAATAATGGGGGATCAGCCCGTTGATCAGCCGCAAAAGCGTCGTCTTGCCGCAGCCCGACGGGCCGGTCAACAGTACGAACTCCCCCGGCTGAATCCTCAGGCTCACATGATCAAGCCGTCCGTCGTCGTCTCTTTCCGGGATCGGCGCCTCGAGCAGCGCCGCGCTTTCCGAAGCATATTCAAAACAAACATCCTCCAGCACTACCATAAAGCCACCCCCAGCGCGCTGAGCAGCCAGCAGCCGAAGGCCGCCGCACAGATGGCCAACAGGATCCCATCCTACAGACGAAAGCCAATGCGGCAGATGTTCGTCCGCGGAGCGCCGGAGCCCAGGCCGCGGATCAGCGCCGAGGCCGAAAGCTCGTCGCCAATGCGCAGGCAGCACATCAGCACGGGGATGATACGATATTCCAGCATCTTCGCCGGACCGGTATTTCCCAGGCGAAGGCCCCGCATGCGCATGGCGTTATTCACTGCGGTCACCTCTTCGCCGACGGTCGGAAAGAAGCGAAACATCACCGAGAGCGGGATGGTGATGAGATCGGGAATGTGCAGCCTCGAAAGCGCAGCAATAAACGCGCTGACCGTGGTTGTCGTCACGACATAAACCGCCATCAGCACGCATGGAATGAGCCCCATCACAATACCGTATAAAATGAAACACAGCAGATAAACACTGCCGGAAAGATACAGCTCTGCCAAACGCCACAGACCCCAAACGCCAAAAAACACCACGACGCCGAAAAGCGCCTGGCGGATGCGGCGGGCCTGTAGCAAAAGCACCAGCGGAATGAGCGGTAGGATCACCAAAAACGGACCGGCCGATGCGCCGCCGGCTCCGCCCATCAGAAAGGTGGGCAGAGTAATCAGCAGCGCAAGCTTGGTTCTTGGATCTAAAAAGTGATTCATCAAACAATGCCCGCTTTAACAAAATGTTTCTTCATCAGTTTGACCCCGATCCATCCGCCGAGCAAGCCGAAAACAAAACAGCAAATCAAAAGCGCCGGCGCTGTCCACAGCTGAAAAATGCTTTTTGCCGCGGCGATATAATCCGCCCCATAAGACGATTTCTCCCAGTACTGATCCGCCTTAAAGATCAACGGGATAAAGCTGCCAAATACCCAGCAGCTGAAAAAGCCGTAACCGATGATATCTTTTTTGATGCTTTGGTATCCCCCGCTTCTCACCACCCACTCGGCGATAAGGCCGACCACGATATTAAGCGGCATCGCGTACCACCCCATGCCCGTAAGCATCAGGATGATCCCGAGCAAAATCTCCATGATAAGAATCATCCCGAATTTTTGTACTTTCGTAACAAAAAGCATCCACGGAATGCCGATGCAAAGCGGCATCAGAACGCAATACAGCGGCATGAGAAAGGGAATAAACCCGATAAACGAAATTGCCATTTCAATCACAAAAATAATGGCTGTAAAAAGGCCGATATTGATAAGATCTTTTCCCCCGATGCGGGTCGCTTTCCTTGATTCCATAAATCCTCCTGTCAGGCGTTATCATGCGCATTTCATATTCGTTAACGGCTTCATGTTAGCATCTTCTAACTTAAATGTCTATGCCTTTTTGCCTTTTTTAGTCCTTTTGACAATCAATTTCCGCCGAAAAACGACGCCTTTTGCAGGGCACCCTAATATCCTTTGATCACCCAAATGCGACAGACTCAAAAAAAGCCCCCCCTTTCGGAGCCCGGCATTCAGATATTTAGACAGAGCACAGTGATGTCGACACCGCTATTATTTTTTAAACAGGCTCAATATTCTCAAATTAAATCATTATTTGCCTTCCGCGGGAACAACACGCACTTGACACGACAACCACTTTGTCCCTTCACTTTTAATTAGAGAAGCTCTTCAAAATAAAATAATCCATCTCCGATTATCACAGGATCTTTGATCCATACCGCTAACGTTTCATTCTTTATTTAATTGACGCCGATTGCACGTTGTTATATAAAGTTGTTATATAATTATATCAGGATATCCTAATCAATAATAATAGAGAAACGTTCCTTAACAATAACGGTGACAGCGTTTATTCGGGAGCTTCTCGCGACCATCAAATCGATTTCCCATTTCTGGAGAGCAAAATGAATTGGAACAAATTTTTCAAAATAATTGGCATCGCCATCCCCAGGAAAAATTGAACTGTGATGCGTCTGTGGTCCATTTCTGAAGCGGTGCGGAAGCTTTAAAATCACGCTTGATCACGTTAGGAGCGACCCTGCCGACTTCGCTTTGTATGAATGGTATTTCTCCTTTGGACGTTTCCCTGCCAGCCCCATGCAGTGCATGAGGCGCCGGGTTCGTTTATGGTTCACCTTATATCCCTGGTTCAGCAATTCATGAAGGACCCTTCTGACACCATAGCGGCTATGGTTGCGGTCAAATATCTCCTTTATTCTTCCGCATATATATCAGCATTACGTTCTGCGGCTACGTCTGTTTTTCCAAGCTCGAAGCAATAAGCAGATCTGGACATTCCCATCGCTTTAAGCAGATGCTTCAGTTGGAATCCTTTTTCACGAAGTTCTTTGATGATGACTGCTTTTTCGCCTTGAGCAGCGCAGCTTCCTTTTCTTCTCTCAAGGCGATCTCTTTTTTATTACTTCATTCTCCGCTTTAATATATGCGTTTTCAGCCCTCAAGCGTATCAGCTCTTCACGTTCAGATTCGTTGAGAGGCCTGGGGTTATTAATGTTGAGATTCTTTTTCATAGTCTGGTCCTTGGAACTCCGTCCTCGTTTTTTATTTACCAATCCATTATAACCCTCAGTCTTATATCTGCGCACCCATTGGTACAGTAGTCCACCGTTAATGCCAGCATTGAGTGCTGCTGAATTATTAGAAGCCCCGGCGAGTACCTTTGAAACAAGCTCATATTTTTCTTCTGCGGTCCAAACTTTGTCTTGATTTTTGTGTTTTAAAACACTGGGACCATTAGCATCTTCCAGTCTTGCCCACTTGCGGACAGTATTATGAAAGTTCTCTGTCTTGATGTTATCCGGGGTGCCCGGCCATTTCCCCTGACGATATACTTCTACACATTTCCCCTTGAATTCATAACTGTATCGCATAAAAACACCCTCCTTACTGCTGCATTTTCATGTCCGGTAAAGAGGGTACATATCAAGCCCGAGAATCGTCTTTTTATTTGCTTTTAATCCTAATCGTCATCCGATTCCGGCGCGTCATCGTCCGCCGTTTGATTTCTCATGTTTTTAAGCGCCTCGACAAAGCCCACGTCGTAGCTCACACAGTTGCTCCAATCGGAATAAAACCGCTGGCCGCCCACCGTCACATAAGCCCGGACCTGGGCCGCAACCCTATAGCCCCCGCCACTGAGCCGATCGGTATAGCGCGTCTCGCCCACCTCGACGTATTGGGTCGCGTCTGCAGACATCGGATAGGAAACCACTTCCCGAATCTGATAACCCTCGGCGCCGTCCACCTGCTTCCAGGAAAAGGAGCGGCCGTCGGCACCGTTCTCCCAGGCCGAAGCCGTCGGGGCAGGCAACGCTTTAATTTTATAGTTCACCGTCATCACCGCGCTGAGATAGCCCCGCTCGGAGATCTCGACAGCACGCACCTGGGTGGTTTGGCCCGGCGGCAGCACGATGGGTCCCTTGTAGGGCGTGGATGCCGCCGTCGGCGCACTGCCATCCGCGGTGTAATAAATCCGGTCGCCGGTCCGGCCTTTTTTGAGCTTCGCGGTAAATCCGATGTCATAAGTCCCACTGACTTTGACAAATCGCGGCGTCCCCACGCACACCGTGTCCTGCATCTTCCGGTATTTGGGCGCCCGCGTCGCTCGGTATGCCTCCCGCACCAGCGCCTTCACCCTGGATTCGCTGTGGTGGGCGTCCAGCGACAAGGTGATGGCCCGGTCGTAGAGCGCGATCTTGTCTTCCTTCAGGCTGGAGCCGGCGATGCCTTTGCGCAGGGCCGCAATCCCCGCTTCCCGGTCCTCCAGCATCACATCGGCCCGGGCGTGATAAAACGCCGTGGGGCAATCAAACGTCTTCCGGCGGTTCAGTCGTTTGAGTTTCGCCTGGGCCGCGACCTTTTGATCGCGGGCAAGGTCGAGATTCGCGGCAATCGCCAGCTGATAGGGCGTGCGCTCGATTTTTGCCGCTTTTTTCAAATACTGCCGGGCCTGATCCAGCCGTTTCTCCGCCACCAGAGCGGCCGCTCCGCCTTCGTAACCCTCCACCCGCTTTTTATCAATTTCGATCAGGTTGTCATAGGCCCCCTCGGCATCGGCCGTCTTCCCGGCGTAAAGCAGGGCATTGGCCTCCTTCAGCTGCCGGCGGTACATCTGTCTTTGTTTGCCGTAATGCCGGCCCATCCCGAAAACGACGAGACAAACCAACACCACGCCCAGAGCGATCAATCGGGTCGGCGTCAGCCAGCGGCGCAGCGAAACCGCCTCGCTTTCCTCCAGATCCGCCAAATCTTCCCCTTCTTCGGAAACGGCCGACACTTCATTTTCCAATACCGCGGATGCCGAACCGGTATCCAAAGCCTCCGCCACGGCTACCGCCATGCCATCCTTCGGCAAATTTTCCGTCGACTCCGCCGATTCGCCTGGCGCGTCAGCCGCCGACACCGTTGCCGGCCGATTGTCGTAATGGAGGGCCTGCACCGGCGCGCCGCAGTGAGGACAAAAACGCACTTCGGCCGGCAGCTCGCCTCCGCAGGTCGGACATTTCACAACGGTTTTCCTCCCTTGCACTTGTAATCCTTTTTATTGTACCACGGCGGCCTGCCTTTCGCCACGATTTTATTGCGCGACGCCCTGCATGCGCCGCCAAAAAACCGCCTCACCCGCTTTGGACCTTATCCTGCCGCCGGGCCTTCACCCGCTGCTTCAGGCTCTGCGCTTTGACGGATCTCCCGCACGCCGTAAACCGCCATGACCGCCGCCGTGACCGGGATGGACAACTCCACTCCGATGCCGCCCACCAGCACCGGCATCGCCGCCTGAAACAGCGATTTCGCGTTGAGAAGCGCGCCCAGCGAATAATGACAGTCAAAATACAGCTGCACCAGCAGGAGCGATTCGCCGATCGCCGCGAAAAACAAGGTGTTGATGGTGATGCCCAAAACATCCCGGCCGATGGCCATGCCCGAGCGGACAATCGCCGCCCGAGACATTCCGGGATGGCAACGCATCACCTCAGAGGTGCCGCTGGCCACCGCCATCGCGCTGTCCTTCGCGGCGCCCAAAAGCCCCATGAGCATCACAAAAACGCCGACGGCCAGCATGTCGATGCGCAAATGAAGATTCATCATCAGGATTTCGTCTTCTTCCCAGGTACGCTCGTTGAGGCCGTAAATGCCCGCCCGGCGGCAAACCCACCAAACGCATACCGTCATTACCGCGATCACCACGAGCATCGCGATAAAAACCGCCTTGGTTTTCACATTCACGCCGTTCTGGTAAAACAGCGTCAGCAGCAGCATAGCCATCATGCTCGCCGCGCTGACGGCCATCACACTGGCTCCCAGCAGCAGCGCGGCGGCAGCCGCAATGATCACCAGCGCGTTCAACGCCAGCGTCGCCGCAATTTTTTCCGTCTGACCCCGGGTCGTGATCGCGAGACAAACGATGAGCACAATGCCCAGTCCTACAACCATTTGGCAATGCCCTCCCTTCGCCAGGCCCGCGCCGCCAGCGCGGCGGACACGGGAATACACAGCACGATGCCGAGCGCTCCCGCCATGAAGCGAATCACCTCGTAAAGCGCGTAATAACGAAAAATGATGATGGGGCCCATCCCATTGGCGAGCATCACCAAATAAGTGGGGATCTTCGCCGTTAAATAAGTATAAAACAGCACGTTGATCATCGTGCCCGCCACGTCGTTGCCGATTTGCCGGATCGAATGCACGAGCTCAATCTTCGGGGTGTCCGGCGCCACCCGCAGAATTTCCGTCACGCCGCTGATCACCGAGATTGCCGTATCCATCACCGCGCCGCAACTGCCGAGCAAAATGCCCCAGGTAAAAATCGTCTGCAAGGGCAGGCTGCCGTTGCGGATATAGTTCTCCAACGTGTAATCCATATGAGGGGACAGCCGGCTTGTCACCGCGTAAACCACGGCGAGCAGGCCCATGCAAATCACCGTGCACAAAAGCGTCAGGCGCATCTGCCGGCTCCACCCTAAACTCAGCAGGAGCGAGCACACACAGAAGAAAATCAGCAACATCAGCGCCATTGGCATAAAGCGCAGTCCCATCTGGGCACAGACAAAGGCCAAGATCAGTGCCGCCAGGTTCGCCATCAGCGCCAGAGCGAAGGTCGCCCCCCGTCGGCCGGCAACAGCCACTGCTCCAAAGACGAGCACGCTGAACAGCAGCGACAGAAAATAATCCCGTTTCTGCCCGGCAACCGAGGTGCGCAGACGACCGTTCGGCCCCTCGATCACCTTGTCGAGCAGAACGATGTCGCCCCGATGATAGGTCACACTGTCCATCCGGGTCTGGGAATAAAGATTGACCGCGCGAGCCTTTCGGCCCCGATATCTGCCGTTGAGCAGCCGCAGAGTCATGGCTTGCCGGTATTTGGCTTCCCGATTGCCGGCGGCCGTCGACACGGTGCCGTCATCGGTCTGTCGGATTTTTTCGATCCTGGCAATCGGCGTCCGGTAATGATCCCAGTCAAAGTAGACACAAAGATTTAAAGCCACCAGCAGCAAGGCCAGGCCGCCCAGAAGCAGCATCCGTCGATGGTTTTTAATCTTGTCCCGCATGGCCTTCCTCTCCGTTCTTCGTCTTTTGCATGGCGCCAAAAGTTTAGCATGCCACAAATTATACCAAATAAAAGAGCCGGGAGCACCTTTACGGTCTTCCCGGCCCGAAAACGGCAGTTTTCTTTAAGACTCCCGTTTAAACCACGTCTTCAATCGCGGCCCACTGGCTGTTGTAAAGATCGGCATAAAAACCGTTTTGCGCAAGCAAGGCCTCATGGCTGCCCTGCTCGACGATGTCGCCGTCCCGCAGCACCAGAATGACATCCGCGTTTTGAATCGTCGACAGCCGGTGCGCGATGATAAAGCTCGTGCGCCCCGCCATCAAATTGTCCATGGCCCTTTGGATCATCACCTCGGTGCGGGTATCCACGGAGCTGGTCGCCTCGTCGAGAATGAGCACCTTCGGACCGGCCAGAATCGCCCGAGCGATGGTCAACAGTTGCTTTTGTCCCTGGGAGATGCTGCCGCCCTCTTCGCCCAGCACCGTGTCGTAGCCGTCGACCTGCGTGCGCACAAAGTGATCGACCTGGGCCGTCTTTGCCGCGCGCACCACCGCGTCGTGGTCCGCCGCAAAATTGCCGTAGCGAATATTGTCTTCGATGGTGCCGCTGGTCAGCCAGGTGTCCTGCAGCACCATGCCGAAGATCCGGCGCAAATCGCTCCGGGCGAAGTCGCGGCTGTCGTGCCCATCAATCAGGATCCGGCCGCGGTCAATATCGTAAAAACGCATCAGCAGCTTGACGATGGTCGTCTTGCCGGCGCCCGTCGGCCCGACGATGGCCACCTTCTGCCCCGGCTGCACGTCCACCGAAAAATCCCGGATGACGGGCTTGCCCGGCAGATAGCCGAAGCCCACGTGCTCGAAGGTGATCCGCCCGCGCACCGCATCCGTGGGCACCGCCCGTTCGGGATCGGCGCTTTCCTCCGGTTCGTCCAGAAAAGCAAAGATGCGCTCGGAGGCGGCCATGGTCATCTGCAGCACGTTGGAGATATTGGCCACCTGCGTGATGGGCTGGTTAAACTGGCGCATATAGGTAATGAACGCCTGAATATCGCCGACCTGCACCCGACCGTGCACCGCCAGATAGCCACCGAGGATGCACTCGCCCACATAACCCAAATTGGTCACAAAGGTCATGATCGGCATCATCATCCCCGACATGAACTGGGATTTCCACGCCGTGGTATAAAGCTTGTCGTTGTATTTTTCGAAGGTCGCCGTGGCATCGGCCTCTTTGTTATAGGCCTGGATCACTGTGTGCCCGCCGTACACCTCCTCGATATGGCCGTTGATGTGGCCGAGGTATTCCTGCTGGCCGGCAAACTCTCTTTGCGAACGACGGATCATCAGCATGGCAAGCCCCCCGGACACCGGCACGATACACAACGCAATCAGCGTCATCTGCCAGCTGATGGAAAACATCATCGCCAAAATGCCGACGATTGTCGTCACCGCCGTCACGATCTGGGTCAGACTCTGGGTCAGGCTTTGGTTGATGGTTTCAATATCGTTGGTCATGTAGGAGAGCACCTCGCCATAGGACGTCTGATCGTAATAGGCGAAGGGCAGCCGGTTCATTTTGGCAAAGACATCCCGGCGCATGCGATAGGTCACTTTCACCGCCACCTGGGTCATAATCAGGCTTTGCACTGCCTGAAAGGCTGTCGACGTGAAATAGAGCATCACCAGTTTGAAAATGATGCCGCCGATCTTAGAGAAGTTGATTCCGCCGCCGGTATTCGCGATGGAGGCCATCAGTCCCTTGAAGATTTCCGTGGTGGCCCGGCCCAAAATCTTCGGCCCGACGATGGTAAACACCGTCGAGGCCACGGCAAAAGCCGCCACCAAGAGAATTGCCATTTTATACGTGCCGAGATAATCTATCAGCTTGTGCAGGGTCCCTTTAAAATCCTTGGCGCGCTCGGTGTTGGTCATTCCTCGAGGGCCAGGGCCGCCCGGGCCGCGCTGGCGCTTGGGCGCGTTGTCCCTGGTTATTTTTTCTGCCATCACGCTTCCCCCTTTCCAAGCTGTGAAGCCACGATGTCGCGATAGGTCTCGCAGGTTTCAATCAGCGCGTCGTGACGGCCGATGCCTGCCACGCGGCCTTCGTCGAGCACGACAATCTGGTCGGCATCCATGATGGTGTTCACCCGCTGCGCCACGATGAGCACTGCCGCCTTTTGCGTATAAGGCCTGAGCGCCCTGCGCAAAACCGCGTCGGTTTTAAAATCCAGCGCTGAAAAGCTGTCGTCAAAGATATAAAGATCCGGCTGTTTGGCCAAGGCCCTTGCGATGGCCAGCCGCTGCTTTTGTCCACCGGACACGTTGCTGCCGCCCTGGGCGATGGCGCGGTCGTAGCCCTCCGGCGACGCGTCGATAAATTCCGTCGCCTGGGCGATTTCCGCCGCAATGCGAATCGCCTCGTCACTGGCGTCCGCCCTGCCAAAGCGCAGGTTGCTCGCCACCGTCCCGGAAAAGAGCGTCGCTCGCTGGGGCACAAAGCCGATGTGATCCCGCAGCTCGTGAAGCGAAACCGCGCGGATATCCGTGTTGTCGATGGTGATGCGTCCGGCCGTCACGTCGGCAAAGCGCGGAATCAAATTGACGAGCGTCGATTTGCCGGATCCCGTCGAGCCGATAAAGGCTACCGTCTGTCCCGGCTCCGCGACGAAGCTGATGTCGTGGAGCACATCCTCGTCGGCGCCGGCATAGCGAAAAGACACATGGTCGAAGATCACCCGCCCCGGATGCGCACCGGGAAAATGTGCCGGCGCCGTCGGATCCTGAACCGCCGGCTCGGTTTCGATCACTTCCGCAATGCGCTCCGCCGAGACCTGGGCCCGGGGAATCATGATGAACATTACCGCCACCATCACAAAAGCGATGATGATCTGCATCGAATACTGCATGAAGGCCATCATATCGCCGACCTGCATCGCCGAGTCCGCAATCTGATGCGCCCCGACCCAAACGATCAGCAGGGTCACGCCGTTCATCATGAGCATCATGACGGGCATCATCAGCGCGATCACCCGGTTCACAAAAAGATTGTTTTGGGTCACTGCGGTGTTTTCGCCGTCGAAGCGCTCCGCCTCGTGGCTCTGATTGCTGAATGCCCGGACGACCTCCATCCCGTTGAGGTTTTCCCGCATCACCAGATTCAGCCGGTCGATGAGTTTTTGCATAATTTTAAACTTCGGCATCACCAGCGCCGCCACCACGGCAATGAGCCCGAGCAGCACGATTACCGCCAGGGCAATCACCCAGGCCATCGACACATCCCGGCGCAGCGCCATGATGATGCCGCCGGTCCCGATGATCGGCGCATAGCACACCATGCGAATGGCCATGATGATAAAGGTCTGCAGCTGGGTGATGTCGTTGGTGCTGCGGGTGATCAGCGACGCCGTGCCGAAACGGCTAAACTCCGGCGACGAAAACGTCGTGACCTTTTGAAACAAATCCTCCCGGAGGTTTCGGGCCATGCCCGCCGCGATGCGCGATGCCAGAAAGCCCACGCTGATGGCCGCTAGCGCGCTGAGCACTGTTAAGCCGATCATCTTCAGACCGGTACGGACAATATAACTCTGTTGCCTCGCCCCGATATCGACGCCCAGTTCTTTTCCAAAAAGCTTGACGAACACCGCCCCGGTCTGGCTTTGCATGCTCGTGTCAATCTTCATCGCCTTATCCCGAGCTCGCTGCATCGCCGAGCCGCCGACAGCGCGGATCGCCGGCGTAAGCGGATACACCTCTGTCATATCGATCTTGTTCAAATTACTGCTGGTGGTTTTGCCGCCCATTTTAAAATCGGCGCTGCCGCCGGTCGATCCCTGGTTCATCGCCTGAATCTGCTTGGCGTTCAGTCCGAGTTTGGCTGCCTGGGCCGGATCCGACAGCATGGCCAGAAGTGTCTTATCGCTCACAGCGGATAAATTCATCCCTCTGGCCGCCGCTCTGGCGCGCGCCTGGGCGATCAGCTTTGCCCGGGCCTGAGCGGCTGCCGCTTTTTTGATCTGCGCGAGGTTATCCTTATCCTGAATAAACTCGATAAAGGTCCAGCCGGCCCGTGAAAAAATCGGATCCAGCGTATCGTAGGCTGTATCCGTTTTGGTTTTGAGCTGATACAGCCCTTCGCCTTTTGCCAATTTATCATAAGTCCTGCGGTCGACCGCCGCCGCCGGAACGTGTCGATAGTACCGGTCGAGCCGCGCCCGTTCCTTTTTCGTCATAAAACTGCGCATAAAGGCGTAGCCCCTGTCGCCGATCACCTCCGGCGCCGCGTGTTTAATCCCGTTTTGCTGAATCCCCACGTTGATGATATTGCTCATCATATTGGGCAGATTGAGCTCGCTTACCGCCTGCACAAACAAAAAAGCCACGGCCACCAAAAAAAGCAGACCGTAGGGCTTTAAATATTTTCTTAATTTTCGCATCTGTTTCCCTTCATCATTCGATACGGTCAAAACTGGGAATCGCCCGCTCCGGCCTGCGCCTGCCGCAGAGCTCCGTGCTCAGCAGCAAACTCCTTGAGCAGCGCCAGCATCTGTTGGGCTTTCTCTTCGCCCATGCGCCTGGCCGTTTCGTCCAGCAGGGTCTTGCCGAAGACGGATGCGCTGTTCATCTTGGTCAGCGCCTCTTCGGTGGGCACCAGATGAATCACCCGACGATCCTTCACATCCGGCACCCGCAGGATGTATTTTTTTTCTTCCAGTTCTTTGACGACCTGCGACATATTGGACTTGGTGCAGTGATTCATCTGGCTGAGGAGTGACACCGTCATCCGGGGTTCGTCTTCGTTGCGCGCCCCCCGCAAAATTTGCAGCAAGGTGCTGAATTCCCCCGGACGCAGATGCATCCCGGACGCTGCATCCCGCAGATATTGGCTCACACTGCCGCGCTGCAGGTTCATCATTTCCCGCATAAATTCGTAACTGAATGTTCTTTCCATCTTCGATCTCCTTCTTGTCGCATCTTTAAAATGCCCATGTTCAGAACAAATGCTGCATCTCGTCGGTGTCGCAACCGCTCGACAATGCCCATTTAGCCATATTCACTTTTATACCCGTCAACTATAGCTTTGTCCCCGGCTTTTGTCAAGATAGCCCTTTGCCCAATTACAGTGATTTAAGTTTATCCCTGCATCGGCATATCGCTTTTGTATTTAAATCATTCTCATTTTTAAATTTTAGAATATCGATAGCCAATCATATTTTTTTCTTCTATAATAATTTAACTGTCTTTATCCCTTGATAAAAAATTTTTAAGGAGGATTTGCATGATTAAAACACTCATGGCGAGTCTGCGCGAATACAAAAAGGCATCGCTGTTCTCGCCGCTTTTCGTGACCCTCGAAGTCGTCATGGAAGTCATCATCCCATTGCTCATGGCCCGCCTGATCGACCAGGGGCTCAACAAGGGCGATATGCGCGCCACCGTGACCTATGGTCTTGTGATGCTCGCCGTCGCCGCCGTCGCCCTGCTCTTTGGGGCCCTGGCCGGCAAATACTGCGCCACCGCGTCTACCGGCCTCGCCAAGAACCTGCGCCACGATATCTTTGCCAGGGTGCAGGATTTTTCTTTCAGCAACATCGATCATTTTTCCACCGGGGGGCTTGTCACCCGGATGACCACGGACATCACCAACGTTCAAATGGCCTATATGCTCATCGTCCGGGTGGCCGTCCGCGCGCCGCTGATGCTCATCTTCTCGCTCGTCATGAGCCTGACCATCAACCCGCAGCTGGCGAGCACTTTTTTAATCGCCATTCCGGTGATGGGCGTCGGCCTGCTGCTCATCGTCCGCGCTTCCCATCCGGTCTTCCAGAAGGTCTTCCGGGTTTATGACAGGCTCAACAATATCGTTCAGGAAAATTTGCGGGGCATCCGCGTGGTGAAATCCTTTGTGCGCGAGGACTACGAGGTTAAAAAATTCAACAACGTCTCCAACGACATCTACGAAAAATTCAGCCGTGCCGAAAAGCTCGTCGCCTTCAACAGCCCGCTGATGCAAATTGTGATGTATGCCTGCATGATCACGCTGGCCTGGTTTGGCGCGCGCTTTATCGTCGGCGGCACCTTGACCACCGGCGAGCTCACCAGCCTGATCACCTACGTGATGCAAATCCTGATGAGCCTGATGATGCTCTCGATGATCTTTGTGATGATGACCATCGCCCAGGCTTCGGGCGAGCGCATCGTTGAAGTCCTTAATACCAAAAGCAATCTGACGAACGCTGTCCGTCCGGTGATGGCCCTCAAGGACGGGTCGGTGGTTTTCGACAACGTCAGTTTTTCCTATCAGAACAACCCGGACAAGCTCTCCCTTAAAAATGTGAACCTGGCCATTGCCTCCGGCGAAACCATCGGCATCATCGGCGGGACGGGATCGGCCAAAAGTTCGCTGGTGCAGCTGATCCCCCGGCTTTACGACGCAACCGTCGGCACGGTTTACGTCGGCGGGGTGGATGTGCGCGAAATCGATCTGAAAACCCTCCGGGCCGACGTGGCCATGGTGCTTCAGAAAAACGTGCTTTTCTCCGGAACCATCGCCGACAACCTGCGCTGGGGAGATCCGGACGCCACCGACGAGGAACTTTGGCATGTCTGCGAAATCGCCTGCGCCGACGAATTCATCAAAGACATGCCGGACGGGCTTGCCACGATGATCGAGCAGGGCGGCTCCAACGTCTCCGGCGGGCAAAAGCAGCGCCTGTGCATCGCCCGGGCCCTCCTCGCCCGGCCGAAGATCCTCATCATGGACGACTCCACCTCGGCGGTGGACACCAAAACCGATGCGAAAATCCGCACCGCCCTGAAAGAGATCATCCCCGGCACCACCACCTTTATCATCGCCCAGCGCATCGGCTCGGTGCAGGAGGCCGACCGCATCATCGTGATGGACGGCGGAACCGTGTCCGATTTCGGCACCCACGACGAGCTGCTCACACGCTCGCCGATTTACCGCGAAGTGTATGAATCGCAAACCAAAACCTCGCCTGACGCGGCGAAGAAAGGAGACGAAGCCCATGTCTAAAGAAAAACACAAACTCAAGGGCATCCACTACGTGGACGAAAACGGTCAGCGCGTGGGACACAAGATCCCCAAGGCCGAGCCCTCCCGCGCCGACCAGATCGACGGGGCGACAGTGCGCCGGCTGGCGGCCTATATCGACAGAAACTACAAGCTGCGGTTTAGCGCCGTCATCGTCTTCATCATCGCCAGCGCCGTGGTGGGCGCCGTGGGATCGCTGTTCATCGGGAGTGTCATCGACGACTACATCACGCCGATGCTCCGCCAGGCTCATCCCAATTTCGCCCCGCTTTTGCACGCGGTGATCGTCATGGCCTGCATCTTTGCCGGCGGCGCCCTGTGCACCCTGCTGTACAACCGCATCATGGTCACCATTTCCCAGGGCATCCAGAAGGATATCCGCGACGAAATGTTCGCCAATATGCAGCGGCTGCCGATCCGCTATTTCGATCAGAACGCCCACGGCGACATCATGAGCCATTTCACCAACGACACCGACACCCTGCGCCAGATGCTTTCCATCGCGCTGCCCCAGAGCATCAGCGCCCTGGTGACCGTCATCGCGGTATTTATCGCCATGCTGACCACCAGCCTGGTGCTGACCCTCCTCGTCGTGGTGACCATCGCTGCGATGATCTGGATTTCCGGCAAGGTCACCGGCGCGAGCTCCCGGTATTTTATCCGCCAGCAGAATGCCCTCGGCGTCGTCAACGGCAATATCGAAGAAATCATGGCCGGGCAGAAGGTCGTCAAAGTGTTTAACCACGAGGCGGCGGCCCAGGCCGATTTCGACGCGAAAAACGAAACCCTGTTCCAAAACGCGGAAAGCGCCAACACCTTCGCCAACATTTTGATGCCCATCATGGGCAACCTCGGCAACGTGCAGTACGTGCTGGTCGCCCTGGTGGGCGCCGTGATGATGCTCTCCGGCCACACGGCGCTGACCCTCGGCGGCCTGGTCGCCTTCCTGAATCTGACCAAGAGCTTCTCGATGCCCATCAGTCAGATGTCCCAGCAACTTAACGCCATCATCATGGCGCTGGCCGGCGCCAAGCGCATCTTCACCCTGATGGACGAAATGCCCGAAGCCGACGGCGGCGACGTGACCCTGGTGAACGCCATCGTGAAAAACGGCCAGCTCCTCGAGGCGGACCACCGCACCGAAACCTGGGCCTGGCGCGCGCCGGATACCGACGGCGCAGTGCACTACCGGGCGATGCGCGGCGAAGTGCGCCTCGATCACGTCGACTTTGAATACGAAGCGAACAAACCCATTCTCCACGACATCACCATCCACGGCAAGCCCGGCCAGAAAATCGCCCTGGTCGGGGCCACCGGCGCCGGCAAAACCACCATCACCAACCTGATCAACCGATTTTACGACATCGGCGGCGGCGAGATCCAATACGACGGCATCGACATCCGCCGCATCACCAAGCCGGCTCTGCGCCGCTCCCTGGGGATTGTGCTGCAGGAAACCAACCTCTTTACCGGCACGGTGATGGAAAACATCCGCTACGGCAATCTGGACGCCTCCGACGCGGAGGTGATCGCCGCGGCGCGCCTGGCCAATGCCGACGAGTTTATTCGTCTTTTGCCCGACGGCTACGACACGACGATCGACGGCAGCGGCGGAAACCTCTCCCAGGGGCAGTGCCAGCTTTTGGCCATCGCCCGGGCGGCCGTCGCCAACCCGCCGGCCATGATTTTGGACGAAGCCACCTCCTCCATCGACACCCGCACCGAAGCCCTGGTGCAGGCGGGCATGGACAAGCTGATGATCGGGCGCACGGTGTTCATCATCGCCCATCGCCTTTCGACGGTGCGCAATGCCGACGCCATCATGGTGATGGATCACGGCCGCATCATCGAGCGGGGCAGCCACGACGAACTGATCGCCAGGGGTGGCGTGTATTATCAGCTTTACACCGGCAACGCCGAGCTCGAATAAATGCACAGCAAAAAAGCGATTCACAGGATGTGAATCGCTTTTTTATGTTGAAGGGCCGGCTGCCGGTCAGCGCCCTTCGGCCGAATCGGCGAACGCCTGCCTCCAGGCCGCTTCGTGAAAGCCGGCCAGCAGCCGGTCCGGCCAGACGAGCATCGGCGTTTTGATCAGATCCGGCGCCGCTGTCATCGCGTTCGCCAAGGCCCGAAGGGAGAGGCCCGCGGCCCGCGTCTTCAAACGGGCCGCACGATAGGCCGCTGCCTTCGTGTCGAGCAGCCGGCGATAGCGCGGCCCGGCCCGCTCGAGCAGCGCAAGGCTTTCCTCCCGGCGCAGCGGATCCGCCGCCACATCCCGGCGCAGCACCTCGCGCTCCCGGCAAAAGGCCCGTGCCCGGGCATCCTTTGCTCCGCCGCGACCGACGATGAGCAGCGGCCGCATTTTGGTCAGATCTTCCCAATCGAAGCGGTACTGTAATGCCGGCACGAGATGGCGCGCATCCCCCACATAATCAACAGTAACGTTTAAATCCTTGTCGAAGGTAAACTTTGAAACCGCCACATTGGCGAGCACCCATTCCCGCATGGCCTCCGCCGGGATGCCCGCCGCATAGTTGAGCCAGGTTTGAATGGCAAATCCGTGGGAGGCGATGGCGATGGTCTTGCCGTGATAACGCCGCACGATGCCCAGCACCGCGTCCCGCACCCGGTTATACACCTGGGCGCCGCCTTCGCCGCCGGGGGACACAAGTTTTCCGGGCGCATTTTTGGCCGCCGCTGCAAAGTTCGGAAAAATCACACTCACTTCCTGCATGGGCCGCCCTTCGACGATGCCGAAGTCAATCTCCTTCAGGCCGGGATCCACCACCACCGGCACATCATGGTCCTGGCCGGTTAGCACATAGGCCAGCGTCTGACGCGCCCGCTTCAGCGGGCTGGTCGCCGCCACGTCGATGGGAATCGCCTTAAAATAATCCGTCAGCAGGGCACCCTGCTTTTCGCCCAGGGCGTTCAGCGGAGCGTCGATCACGCCCTGCCACCGACAAGCCACATTATAATCCGTCGTGCCGTGACGCACGAGATAAACGGTCGTTGGCATCCTTCTCCTCCTTCACTGCTTATTTTAACCTCACTATAGCGAATCCCCGCGGGTTTCGCAAGAAAATTATCCTTCCGCGGTTGCCGCTGCCACGTAAAAAAGACCCGATCGCGAACGTTCAGGTCTTTGGGATAGGCGATGGCGCTTCTGAATTTACACCCGCATAACCGACAGCTTCACAGCGTGGCCGTTAAGATCGAAGGCTTCTTCGCCGTCGCCGGCCGTCAGGCGTTCTGCCAGCGTTTCCTTTTTAATGAAGGCGTCGTGGGTTTCAAGGGCCGCGGCGACCTCCGTGTCCGCCGTGTAGGTGATCGCGATGTGATCTGTCACGTTAAAATCGTGGTTCTTGCGCATCTGCTGCACCTTGGAGACGCATTCCCGGGCGATGCCCTCAGCGATGAGCGCCGGCGTGAGGGCCATGTCGAGGATCACGAAGTGCCCGCCGTCGGTCTGCACGTCAAAGCCGTCCTTGGCCGCAATGCGCACGTCCACCATTTCCGGGGTGACGGCGATGGTGTCGTCGCCGACGGTGACTTCATAGGCTTCGCCGGCTGCCGTCGCCGCCACCAGCGCCGCCGCATCCACTGTGGCCATGGCCTTGCCGAGGAGCTTGACCTTGGGCCCGAGGATGGGCCCGGCCACCTTGAAGTTGGGCTTGACTGTGTAGTTGATGAATTTACCAAGGTCGTCCTCGAAGTCGACGGTCTTGATGTTGAGCTCTTCCTTCAGCAGATCCGTCAAATCGCCGAGCACCGCCTGGTATTTGCCGTCGACGATGACCTTGGACAGCGGCTGGCGCACCTTGATGCCTCCGTCTTCCCGGGCCGAGCGGCCGAGGGAGACCAGATCCCGCACCAGATCCATCGGCGCTTCCACATCGGCGTCAATGAGGGCATCATCCGCCGCCGGATAAGCGGCCAGATGCACCGATTCCGCTCCCGTGAGATCGCAGTACATCTCTTCGGTGATAAAGGGCGCAAAAGGCGCGCAAAGCCGACACAGCCCCTCGAGCACCTCATAGGTCGTGCGGTAAACGGCCTTTTTGTCCGCGTTCATTGCCGACGCCCAGAAGCGGCGGCGATTGCGGCGGATATACCAGTTGGACAAATCCTCGTTCACAAAGTTCTGGATCAAGTGCACCACGGCGTTGTGGTTGTAGGCATCCATTGCGGCGGTCACCTCCCGCACCAGTCGATGGTATTTGCTGAGAATCCAGCGGTCGATCACCGGGCGCTCGGCCACCGGCGCTTCAAAGGCGTCCCCGGCCAGGGCGTCGGCGTCGATGCCGTCGGTGTTAGCGTAAAGCGCGAAGAAGGCATAGATGTTCTTGAACGTATTGAAGAACTTGGAACGCACTTCTTTCAGGCCCTCTTCGTCGAAGCGGGTGGGCGTCCAGGCCGGACTGACATACATCAGATACCAGCGCAGCGCGTCGGCGCCGTATTGGTCGAAGAGCGCGAAGGGATTGACCGTGTTGCCCTTGCTCTTGGACATCTTCTGCCCTTCGGCGTCGAGCACCAAATCATTGACCAACACATTTTGATAGGGCGATTTTCCGGTGATAAAGGTGGAAATCGCGAGCAGCGAATAAAACCACCCCCGGGTCTGGTCGATGCCTTCACAGATGAAGTCCGCCGGGAACTGATCGGCCCAGACATCCTTGTTCTCGAAGGGATAATGCTGCTGGGCAAAGGGCATCGAGCCGGAATCAAACCACACGTCGACGACGTCCGGCACGCGGCTCATGCGCCCGCCGCAGTCCGGGCAGGTCAGGTGCACGTCGTCCACGTAGGGACGGTGCAGCTCGATATCGGCACTGATATCCTCAATGGCGCGGTCGGCCAGCTCCCGGCGGCTTCCCACCGAGGTGGTGCAGCCGCAGTCCGGATCGTCACAGCGCCAGATGTTAAGCGGTGTTCCCCAATAACGGCTGCGGGAAAGGGCCCAGTCGTTGAGGTTTTCCAGCCAATTGCCGAAGCGCTTTTCGCCGACAAATGGCGGGAACCACTTGACGCCGTTGTTATTTGCGATCAGCTTGTCCTTGAGCTTGGTGATTTCGATGTACCAGCTGGGCTTCGCGTAATACACCAGCGGCGTTTTGCAGCGCCAGCAATGGGGATAGTTGTGTTCGACCTTTTCCTTCTTGAAGAGCGCGCCCTGATCCTTCAGCCATTTGATGATCTCGATATCGAGGCCCTCTTCCATCACGAAATGCCCCTGCCACGGCGTCGCCGTGTATTTGCCGTCGAGGCCCACGGGCTGGAGCACCGGCAGTTTGTAGCGGCGGCCGACCTGATAGTCGTCTTCCCCGAAGGCCGGCGCGATGTGGACGATGCCCGTACCGTCGTCGGTGGTGACATAATCGGCGCAGGTCACAAAATAACCCTTGCCGCGCGTCGGTTTCACAAAAGGCATGAGCGGTTCGTATTCGAGGTATTCAAGATCTTTGCCTTTCATTTCGGCCAGCACCTCGTAATCCTCTCCAAAGAGCTTATCCGCCAGCACCTTCGCGCAGTAAAACACCGTGCCCCGGCTGTTCACTTTCACATAATCCGCTTCCGGATTGACGCAAAGGGCGACGTTTGCCGCGAGGGTCCAAGGGGTTGTCGTCCAGACGAGGAAGTATTCGTCGGCGTCCCTGCGCTTGAAGGCGACGATGACCGTGTTGGTCTTGATCATCTGGTAGCCCTGGGCCACTTCGTGGGAGGCCAGCCCCGTGCCGCAACGCGGGCAATAGGGCAAAATCTTGTGCCCTTCGTAGAGGTAGCCCTCTTCAAAAAACTCGTTGAGGATCCACCATTCGGACTCGATATAGTCGTTATCGAGGGTGATATAAGGGTGGTCGAGATCGATGAAATAACCCATGCGGCGGGTGAGCTCGCGCCACTGCGCTTCGTAGGTGAACACTGACTCCCGGCATTTTTTGTTGAAGGCCGCGATGCCGTAATCCTCGATTTCCGGCTTGCTGTAGATGCCGAGCTGCTTTTCCACCTCGATTTCCACCGGCAGACCGTGGGTGTCCCAGCCGGCCTTGCGCAGCACGCGGTGACCGCGCATGGTCTGGTATTTGCAAACCGAGTCCTTCAGGGTTCTGGCCAGCACGTGGTGAATGCCCGGCTTACCGTTGGCCGTCGGCGGCCCTTCAAAAAAGACAAAATTCTCGTCGTCCGCGTGGACGTCGATGGTTCTGTTCAAAATATCCATGGATTCCCATGCCGCCGCAATCGCGGTTTCCACCGCCTTCACCGGTTCCTTGGATAAATCCGAAAATGCTCGTGTCATAATGCCTCCTCAAGTGACTGTGATGATCGCGCTCCTGCGCGCTGCCAAAATAAAAAATCCCTTCTGCCAATCCAAAAGGATTGCGCAAAGGGACGATAATGACAATTGCCTTACCGCGGTGCCACCCGCATTGGTGTTTAAACACCCGCTTCATTTAAAAGATTAACGGCTTCCCGGACCGCCCTGTCCCATTCGCAATGCGTTCAGGCGATCAGCTCCGGAGTGATCCGAGCCTTCTGCGTTTTAGCTGTCTTACACCGCGAGGACAGCCTCTCTAAAAAACGCGGATGAAGGTTCCGTCTCCTTCTCTGCTTTTGATGGTTACGCTGTATTGTAACATTTTTCAAAAAAATTGCAAGCAGCAAATGATTATTTCATCAAGTTTCATGTTACGCTCCGTTTCATTGGTTTTTCTAAATCCTTTGAACAAGATTTTATCTGCCGCCGCCGGCAAATCGTGTTATAATAAAAATATCATTCTGTAACCATAATGCACAAAAAGAAGGAGGTCCACACATGGGAAGACTCAAGGGAACCCAGACCCTGAAAAATTTAATGCAGGCTTATGTCGGCGAATCGCAGGCGCGCAACCGCTACACCTTCTGGGCGTCTAAAGCGAAAAAGGAAGGCTTCGTCCAGATCCAAAACATCTTTTTGGAAACCGCCGCCAACGAAAAAGAACACGGCGAAGTGTTCTACAAATACATCGCCGAAAGCGAGCTGACCGGCGGCGAAGCGCTCACTGTTCCGGTGGACGCCGAATTTCCGGTGGCCATGTCCGCCTCGACCTATGACAATCTGATGAATGCCGCGGCCGGCGAGAAGGAAGAATGGTCGGAGCTCTACCCAACCTTTGCCGCCGTCGCCAAGAAGGAAGGCTTCGACGATATTGCCGAAAGCTTTATCCGCATCTCTGTGGCCGAACTCGCCCACGAAACCCGCTACAAAAAACTGGCCGCCAACCTGAAGACCGGCAAAGTGTTTAAACGCGAGGGCGACGACATCAAATGGAAGTGCGGCAACTGCGGCTACATCTTTGAAGGGCCGGAAGCCCCGGAAACCTGCCCCGCCTGCAAGCATCCCCGGTCTTATTTCGAACTCTTTGTCGAAGCTTATTAAAGCGTTGAAACGTCTCATCACGGGGCGTTTTTTATCAGCCATCCCCTTTGCCGATACCGCTTATCCAAGCGTAACCGTCCAACCGAAAGGAGACGTCCATGCATTTGAATATCCACACCGACGATCAGGCCAAGCAGAAAAGCTTTCGCTACGAACTGGAGCTTTCGACCGCGGCCATCGTCACGACCACCGCGCTGACCTGCGCCGCCTTCACCGCGGTGATGATTATCCACCTGCTGACCCGTGATTGACGTGATTGAACCTTCTCATAGCGCAAAAAAGAACGCCTCATGCGAGACGTTCTTTTTTAATCGGCAAACCTCAAAACAACCATTGGGCCGATGAACCCCATCGGCGCCCGCCGTTTTGCAAGCCTTCAAAACAATAATGACAATAGCAGACGACCTTCTCGCGTCCGAAAACTTTGCAGTAATCCTGCATGATCGCCCGCTGCTCTTCCAGGGTGTAAGGTTCGAATTTGCCGGCAGTATCTCGGGCGTAGTGTGCGGGTGCGAGTCTGGGATTGCAGGGCGGCTGCAGCCGGCAAAGGGAATTGCCGCAAAAATCCGCCTGCTCCCGGCCTTCGGCGCCTCGGCCCACCGCAGGTGCAGCTTGCCTAAAATGGTCCGGACGGCTTCCTGCTCAGCCACATGCTTGCGGGAGCGCCCGCTTCGGCCGATTCACCGTCAGATAAAAATTATGCTCGGCCACACGCTTGCGGGAGCGCCAGCAATCCTGAAGCACCGCCTGTCTGCCGTGAAAATCCGGGAAATCAAAATCAGGATCGGCCGCAATGGCTTCCCAAATTGAAAACACACCCACCGCCGGTTTGGTCTCTTCGATGATGTTCAGGCAATTGTGACAGCTGGAATAAACCGCATCTCCCGGCTCAAAATCGGCGCTGTGCGGCAGCACCTGCCAATCCCCGCGATAAGCCGGATGCATGCGCGTTTCAAGTTCGCGGATTTTATACCCCGGAACGCAACAGCGCATTACCGACATGCCCAGACTCCTGGCATAGGCCTGGACTTTGGCGCTCAGCGCCGGGTGCTTTTCCGTGAAGACACAGCAGTATTTCATGACTTCTTCGCCTCCTTTGGGACTTCAGCGGCTGCGACTTGTGAGGCCCCTCCTCATAAAATTTTAACCACCGCCTCCCGGGCTTTGCGCTCGCTGTGGCGCGGCGACGGGACTGCATCTTTCGCGGGGACGCCCACCGGGAAAATGGCCACCAATTCATATTCCGCCATCTCCGGACATAATGTTTTGAGCTTGGGCGCATCAAAATTGCCCACCCAGGTAGTGCCCAGGCCGGCACTGGCCACCGCCAGCATCAAATGAGTGGCCACAATGGTCGCATCCACCTGCGCGAAGTTAAAGCCATCCTCTTTTGTCCAGGCGTCCGACGGCTTGCCCCCCACCACAAAGAACAGGCCGGCGCCAAACGTGCACTTCGTCACTTCGTGAATTTGGGCCTGGGCCGCTTCACTCTGCATCACCCAGATGCGATAGGGCTGGTTGTTTTTAGCCGTCGGTGCGGCTGTTGCCGCGACGAGCAGCGCTTCAATCTGTTCTGCCGGAATCGGCGTGTCAGTCAGCTGCCGACAGGAATAACGCTTTTTTGATAAATCTAAGAAATTCATCATAAACCTCCTCATAGCTATTTGATTTTAGTTTGATTATACCACCTTTTCTTTAATCTTTAATGCAATCAAAAAGTCGGGCATATTTGCCCGACACCTCCGCATGGATAACCCATTATTATGCTGCTCGGTTTTTAATCAGGGCGACGATGGCCATCACCGCGCAAATCGCGCACCAGCCGGCCCAGATATAAAGATCGCCGTAGCTGCCGGCCCCCGCGAAGCCGGTTAACGCCGCGATGCCGAAGAGCACGATCAAGGCGATGCCGCCGCCTTTTTTAACGCTGCTCCGCGTCGCGATGGACACGATGCCGCCGGTCAGCATCATGATGGCCAGGAGCACGCCGGCCGATCCGCCGACTTCGCCATTGGCCTCCAACGCGTTGCTCATGCCCGCGGCGCAGGACTGAAACAAAACGAATAAGACCAACACAATCGATAAAATTCCCGATACCAATTTCCAAGTTTTCATAAAATCACCTTTCTCTTTTCTATTTCAAACCAATTTGTGCTTTCGAAATCACTTTGTCATTCTGGAATGAGACGGTCATATTAGCGCCTAAATCTTCCCCTTCCCAATCATAGATTTTAACTTCCATTGTGATGCCTCCTGCCGACACATTAGACGATCCTTGCTCCGTGCCGTCAAATCCCATAATGGCCTTCACTTGGGCATAGCTCATATTGTTTTGAATTTTATTGTATTTATCCATCGTCGCGACGGCTTTTTTCTTCGGTTTTGTCGATGCCGCTTGCGTCTGGCCGCTCTCAGAGGCCGTGCTTTTCGATGCGCTGCTCTTTTTAGAAGACGATGAGCCGCCGTCGCCCCCGCCGCCTGCAAGCCCGATGATTAAAAACAGCGCCACAACCCCGAGGATGATCCACTTGGCCCTGCCCTTTTGCTTGGCGCCGCAGCGCGGGCACACCTTAGCCCCCCTGACCATCACCTCACCGCAGTGCCTGCAGGTTTTGGTCTTGCCCGATGGCTTCACCCGCGGCGCCTTTGCCGGATCATCCGGCTGTTTTTTAGGCCCTGCCTGCGAGTCCCCTGCCAGAGCCTCCAAATCAAACACCACTTCCGCGCTTTTTGCCATGGCGTCCAGGCGCTTCTTTGCATAAGCCGCTTCTTGGGTTTCCGGCATGCGGTCGATCACCGCCTGATAAAACCGCCGGGCCTTATCATCCCGCCCCGATGCCTCATACTGCTTGGCGCGCTCCAAAACATCTTTCGCTGTTGCCATTTTCGCCTCCTGGTGTAATAGATTACTTCCATTATATATATATATATATAATCAAGTATTTTTTAAGATACTTTTTCGACGCTTTCGATTCTTAGGATAAAAGATTTTTCCCCAGTGATGGTGTGCGCGCTGCACACAAATGCCGGCTGCCGTCATCCGCACGCAAAAAAACAGCGGCCGAAGCCGCTGCGCCCATTATTTTATAAAACGACCGTTCATCAGTCCGATTTGATTAAACGCCGCACCGACATTGAAATGCAGCTCGTCGTGATGCTTCACCGCAACGCCGTTCCGATCAAATCCTCCGACTTGATTGTCTGCACGCCTTCGCCAATAGCTTAGCCGCGCACAACTAAAAAATCGCCGCCTCCAGAATCACGAACCCGAGGATCCCAGCCAATGGCAGGACCGCGCTGTAACCCAAAACGGCCAGAAGCCGCTGCCACCAAACGGTGCTGCTGCGCCAGGGCAGTCGGCGGGTCCCCGGCAGCCAGGCAAAAATTATTTCGAGCATCCCGAGCAAAATGATTGTTCCGCCGATGCGGTTAAACCACAAATGCCCTGCCGTTTTAGCCCCTTCAAACGTCGAAGTCAAACCGCCCGCAATGGCCAGCGCATAATAGGGCAGGGCAGCCGCCATTTTCATCGGTGTGACCGCGGGCATCGGCAGCGACCGCCACCACAGACGCCTGCGAATCGCTGTCTGCAGGGCCGCCACATCCGGATAACGATCTTTCGGATCCATCTGTGTGGCTTTGTCGGCGATTTTCTGCCAAATGGGCGCCTCGGGAAAGAGGGCGCGGATCAACATCCCCACACCAAACACATCGGTGCGCGTATCCGATGCGCCAAAGCCGTATTGCTCCGGCGCCGCCGCCCCTTCGGTGCCCAGAAGCACCGTGTCCCGCGCTTTACCTGCGCGCACCTGCTTGGCCGCGTCATAATCCACCAGCACAGCCCGGCCCTCCGGCGTCACAATGATATTGGCCGGCTTCACATCCCGATGAACAATGGCCGGGCTGGCTTCGTGCAGAAAAATAAGCCCGGCGCAGACATCCGCAATCACCTGCGCTTTCGTCTGCGGATCCAGCTCCGGCAGGCAATCGGCCAAACTGCGACCGGCCGCATAAGTCTCAATCACCGTCAGGCTACCGTCTTCCTCCTGCCAGTAACTTTTGACCCGGGCCAGATTCGGATGCGGATGGGCCTTTAAATAAGCATAAACTTTTTCATTATAGATCCGGAGCCGCTTCTGCAGCAAAAGCGCGTCCGTCGTCTCGTCGATGAGCAGGATTTGCCCCGTCGCCTCAAAATGATATAATGGTTTATAGAAAGATTGTTCGCAGCGCGTTCGTCTGTCCATTACAGTCCCCCGTTTTCCTTTGTCATTACCGGCTGCTTCTCTGCCGTGCAGCCGTCTGAATGCTTTTTATTGTAGCACCAGGAGATGCCCTTGTCCAAATCACCTTTATCCAAGCCCACCGCAGAACTGCTTAATATTTTAAATTCGGCCCAAAGCGCCGATACCCTCGAGACCTATCTGGACGATCTGGCGGATGGGCACGGCTCCTTTGCCGATTACTACACCGCACTGCCGGCCGTGCGCGCGCTAAGCCCCCGCACGCTGATCGAGCGCAGCGGCATCGAACGCACCTATTTTTACCAATTGTTGAACGGTCGGCGCAGACCCGGCCGGGACAAAATCATTGCGCTTTGTCTCGCGGCCCATCTCGATTTGACCGCCACCCAGCGCGGTCTTGAAATCGCTCAGGCCGGTGTGCTTTATCCCAAAAACCGTCGGGATGCCATTTTGATTTTTGCCGTTAAAAACCGCCTGAGCCCTCTTGAAGCCAACGAACTGCTCGATCAGTTTGGCGAGATTCTGCTCAATTGAAAAACTATTCACGCGTCTAACGTGTGATTTTTGGCATACAAAAACAGGCGGCGCTACCGTTGGTAGCGCCGCCTGTTTTTATTTTGGCTTTCTCTCATTCATCTTCAGAAATCAAGCCGGCTGCTTTCGCTTCTTTCGTCAACTGTTCTCTGAAATCCGGATGGGCGATCGCGATCGATGCCTTGGCCCGCTCCTTGATGGACTTGTGGTACAAATCGGCCACACCGTATTCCGTCACCGCATACATTACGCAGGAACGCGGCGTTGTAATCGCCTGTTCCTCGGGCAGAGTATCGAATAAAAAATAAGCGTGCGCGTGGTAAGTTTGGAAATGGTCTCAGCCCTTTCAAAAATTGTGAAACGGCTGAGACCATTTTATTTTTTTGCAAAAAGGCAGAAATGCTCTTGACTGTTTTTATGGCTCATAACCTGCTAAGATAAAATCACAAAAGAAAAACAATCGAAAACGGCTGAAAGAAAAAATAAAAATCGGAGGAGCGATCATTTATGATTTGGGAAAATTTAAAAAAAGATTTAATTCTGACAGATCTGGACGCGAAAACGCCCGACGACGTCTTTGACAAAATGGGCGGCCTGCTAACCGAAAAAGGTTATACCAAAGCGACTTATGTGCAGGCGCTTAAAGACCGGGAACGGGACTACCCGACCGGACTCAACATCGAAGGCATCGGCGTGGCGATTCCGCACACCCCTGTCGAGCACGTCAACAAAGCCGCGACGTGCATCGCCGTTTTAAAAAATCCGGTGACCTTCATCGAAATGGGGATGGACGACGAAGTTCCAGTGAAGCTGGTCTTCATGTTGGCGGTTGTCGATCCGAATGCCCATATCGACGATTTGACCCAGATCGTCGCGATCATTCAAGACAAAAACGTAATGGATGCTCTGACATCCAGTCAAAATACGGAAGAAATGATTGATATCATTCGGCAAAAAGAGAACGATCTGGCAGCAGAGAAAGCCAGTGCCTGAACGCTCGTGACGGGGAGGAGATAACAATGTTAAAAGCATGCGCATTTGTGATTAATTATATTGTCGATATGGGCGCGTCCGTGATGCTGCCCGTCGTCATCGCGATTTTAAGCATCGTCGTCGGGGTTAAAGTCGGCAAGGCCATTCGGTCGGGGCTGATGATCGGCGTTGGTTTCGTCGGATTAAGCTTGATTGTTAATTTGATGAATGACAATCTTGGCCCGGCGGCTAAGGCCATGAGTAAGAACTTTGGGTTAACGCTGTCCGTCGTCGATATCGGCTGGCCGGGCGCGTCGCCGATGACCTGGGCCTCCAATATCGCCACCGTCGCGATTCCGGTGGCCATCGGCGTCAACATCTTAATGCTGATTTTAAAATTAACCCGCACCGTCAACGTCGATATCTGGAATATTTGGCACATGGCCTTCACGGGCGCCATTTGCTACACTGTGACCGGAAGCTTTGGACTTGGGATTCTCGGGGTCGTCGTTCACGCGGTGCTGGCCTATAAACTCGGGGATTTGTTTGCGCCGATCGCAACGGATTATTTTGAAATTGAAGGTCTGACCGTGCCCCACGGAACGTCCGTGGTGATGATGCCCTACGCTTCGTTTGCCGACTGGGTATTCGACAAAATTCCGAAGGTGCGTGACATCGACGTGTCTGCAAACACATTACAGGAAAAAGTCGGCGTGTTTGCCGAACCGGTCGTCATCGGCTTTATTCTCGGAACCGCGATTGGTTTTCTCGCGGGCTATCCCGTCAACAAGGCGCTGCCGCTCGGCGTTAATATGTCAGCGGTCATGGTTTTAATGCCGAAAATCGTCAAGTGCATCATGGATGGCTTAATGCCGCTATCCGAACGCGCCAAGGAAATCATGAACGAAAGGTTCCAGGGCGAACAGTATTACATCGGTCTTGATCCGGCCATCTTACTCGGCGATCCGACCGTTGTCACCGCGGGGCTGATCTTCATTCCGTTAACTTTGCTCATCGCCGTCATCGTGCCGGGCAACCAGGTCCTGCCCTTCGGCGATTTGGCAACGATCGGTTTCTTTATCGCCGGCGCGGTCGGGATGCACAAGGGCAATTTGTTCAGAACGCTGTTCTCCGGTTCGCTGATCATGTTTGTAACGATTTGGATTGCCAATCAAACCGTGGGCTGGATGACCAAAATGGCGCACATGACCGGAACGTTAACGGGTAAAGGCTTTGTTGCTGCGCTAGACCAGGGCGGCAACCCGATCTCTTATGTTTATACGAATCTCGTCAGCGGACAGAATTTAATTCCGACACTCGTCATCGGCGCGACGTATATCGGCTGCTGGCTCTTCACGATCCATCAATCCAAACAGCGCGCGGCGGCAATTAAGCTTGCGGAAGAAGCGGAATACGAAGAATACGAATAAAAGCGATACAAATTAAGGAGCGATATCATGTGCAAAACAATGAAAGCGAGCGTTGTTCACGCCAGAGAAGATTTGCGTTACGAATCGATTGAAAAGCCGGACCCGAAAGCGGATGAAGTTCGCATCAAAGTTAAATACACGGGGATTTGCGGCAGCGACGTCCCCCGGGTGAATGCAGACGCCTGCCACTTCTTCCCGAATGTGCTGGGTCATGAATTTTCAGGAATTGTCGATGCGGTCGGCGACGGCGTTAAAGATTTAACGCCCGGCGACCGCGTGGCCGGGGTGCCGCTGGTGCCGTGCATGGAATGTGAAGACTGCCAGCAGGGGAATTACTCCTTGTGCAAACACTATAGCTTTATCGGCTCGAGGCAGTTCGGCAGCTTTGCAGAATACGTGGTGGTTCCGGCCATCAATGCGGTTAAGTTCGACGATAACGTCAGCTTTGAGCAGGGGGCCTTCTTTGAACCGGCAACGGTCGCGCTTCACGGCCTGAAGCGGGTGCCCTATGCCGGCGGCAAGACCGTCGCAATCTTAGGCGGCGGCACCGTCGGGATGTTCACCATGCAGTTCGCCAAGATTTACGGCGCGAAGGAAGTCGTCGTGCTGGACATTATCGACGAGCGGCTGGAACTGGGCAAACGCCTCGGCGCGACAGCAGGCATCAATACGACAGACGAAGACTTTATGGATCAGGTGATGGCGTTAACCGGCGGCCGCGGCTTCGACTATGTTTTCGAAACGGCCGGCAACACGGTTACCATGAAGATGGCCTTTGCTTTGGCGGCCAATCGCGCCAATATTTGCTTTATCGGGACGCCGAAAAAAGAATTGACCTTCACAGTGGATGAATGGGAACAAATGAATCGGAAAGAATTCACGCTCACGGGTTCGTGGATGTCCTATAGTGCCCCTTTCCCCGGTTACGAATGGGAAAATGTCGCCCATTTCTTTACGACCGGCCAGCTTAAATTTGACGATTCGTTTATTTATAAAAAAGTGCCGCTGTCGGAATTGGCACAAGCCTTCGAGTGGTTCAAGACGCCGGGACTGGTTAAAGGGAAAGTTCTGGTCGACAGCGAAAAGTAAGAAAAGCATTTCCAAAAAAGTGAAAAGTTCTTGACTGTTAAAAAATTGAAAACGTGATACACTAAGATTAAAGAAAGACAGCGTATCATAAAAATAAAATGAATGAAAGAGAAGGAGTTTAAGACCATGAAGAAAAAAGTGATTGTTGCTTGCGGCGGCGCAGTGGCCACATCGACCATTGCAGCGAATAAAGTTTTAGAACTCGGTAAGAAAAACGGCATCGATATTGAGATCTGCCAATGCCGAATTTCTGAAATCCCATCGAATTTAGATGGCGCTTGCCTGATCGTGCCGACATCAAAGGTCAAACGAGACTATGGGATTCCGCTGATCACTGGGATGCCGTTTATCTCCGGTGTCGGTGTCGACAAAACCGAAAAGAAAATTTTGAAAATATTAAAAGAAGCATAATTCAAAATCATATTCATTCAGCCTTTTGAGAGGGAATGCTCTCAAGAGGCCTTTTGTTGTATATGAAGATGGGGATGACGCATGAACAAAAGAACGATCACGATGATTTACAAGCTCAATCAGTCCAAAAATGAAACTTTAAAATCTTTAGCCGAGACCTTTGCCGTCTCGGAACGTACCATTCGCAACGACATTAAAACCATCAATGATTTGCTGGATGAAAATCATTTATCGCCGGTCAAAATCAAGAAAGGTCAGATTGAATTAAGCAACAATTTTTCGGAGATTATCCCGTTTCTATCGCCCAAAGACTACTATTCATACAAGCTATCAAAGGATGAGCGCAAAATGATCGCGGCTGCAATGCTGATTCATTCGGCTGGGTTTATCACGTTGGCACAGATTGCCGATCAATTATTTGCCAGCCGCGCGACGATCATCAGCGATTTGGATGACATCAAGGCGATGATTCACGACAACGGCTTGGAGGTCACCTCCCATCCCAATAAAGGCCTGCTGGTCGAAGGGGCAGAAAGCGTTAAAAGGCAGTGTTTATTCAAGCTGGGCGAGTACGAATTTTCCGAAGCGGTAACCGGCCAAAGGGTATCGCCGATGATTCAATTGCAGGCTGGAGACGCCATTACGATTCGCAAAATTTTAAACGAGCAATGCAAGGCAAGCCGTTTGTTTTTATCCGATAACTCGTTTATGCGGATTCAAAAATATCTTGGCATCATGATCAGCCGAAATTTACAGGGAGAATATATTGAACCACAGCATCATGGTAACGAAGACTTTGAAACCTTCGCGCGGGATATTTTAAGAAATATCGCACAATATTGTCATATTCGCACGACCGAAGACGAAGCCCATTTTTTATCAGACCTGCTGGGGCGCTGCCGCTATGTGCATAAGGCCGACTTTAATACGGAAGATGTTCGCATTCAGATCATTACACGGGAATTTATTCATAGTCTTTCTGAAGTGTTGGAGGTGCCGCTGGAAAATGACTATGATTTTTTCGAAAATTTATCAAATCATCTGCAATCCATGTATGCATCCGATTCATCGCAGTTTCCGGAAAACGCAGATCTCGAAACAATAGCGGCAAACCATCGAGACGTTGAAGAAGCTGTACTTGATTGTTTGGATATTTTAAAAAATTTTAATCCGCGACAATTAACGCGCGGCGAAATCACATATATCATTGTGCATGTTTGCGCGGCATTGGAGCGCAAGAAAAATCGTGAAATTGCGTTTCATGTGATTTTGGTTTGTCATGCGGGCATCGGTACGTCGCAGTTGCTTCTCGAAAAGCTCAAAAAGCATTTTAATTTTCAAATCGTTGACATCGTTTCGGCCCATGAAGCGCAGGATCTTGGTCAAAACAGGGCTGATTTTGTGATTTCGACGGTGCCGCTGCCCCATTGCCCGCTCGATTATGTTGTGGTTTCGCCGCTCTTTACCGACGAAGATTATCTGCGCGTCGGCAATAAGATCGACACCTTGCGCAACAGCCGGAATCTGCCGTCGCGGATTGAAAGCCAAACGGTCACCGCGAAAGGCGTTTTAGAAGAAATTCGACCGGTTTTGTACGACCACCTTGACCAGGACACGGCGCATCGTTTAATGCGGGACATCCGCAGGAGAGTGCGCAGTTATTTTGATCAGGTTAAGCGCCCGGAAGAAGATATCGTCGCGCCGTATCTGCATCAGCTTCTGCCGAAGGATCACATCCAGCTTGATGTTGAAGCGAGCGACTGGCGCGATGCGATTCAAAAATCGGCCGTTCCGCTGGTCAAAAACGGTTATATCGAACCGCGCTATATCGATGCGATGATTGCCAATGTTGAAGAAAACGGACCGTATATTGTTGTTTCTAAAGGCTTTGCCGTCCCGCACGAGGGGCTCGAAATGGGCAGTGTGCGCGTAGGCATGAATCTGATCCGACTTAAAACACCGGTGCCCTTTGGCGCAGACGAGCTCGACCCCGTGGAATTTGTCTGCACGATGAGCGCGGTGGATCACAAGACACATCTCAAAGCGTTTTTTAATTTAGTCAATATGCTCGGCGACGATCGCTTTCATCAGGCATTATTTGAGGCGAAAACGCCGGCTGCGGTGAACCGCATCATCGAACAATACGAACGGCAAACCTTGCAATAGCATCTTAAAAAAAACGACTCAAATCTTTTCACAGATTGTGAAAGAATTTGGGCCGTTTTATTTTTTTGCAAAAACGCCGTAAATCTCTTGACTGTTTTTAGACATTGCAGCGTGCTAAGCTTAAATCAGCAAGAAAGCTAAGGCAAAAAATCAGAACTGACAAAAGGAGGCAGATTGATGATCACGACTGTAACGTTGAACGCGTCGATTGATAAAGCGTATCACATGGATAGCGCCATCGTGGGCGGCACCGTGATGCGGGTTGCTCGGTGCCAAAACTCCGCCGGCGGCAAGGGGCTCAATGTGGCGCGGGTTGTGAAACGCTGCGGAGAGGCCGTGCAGGCGACGGGGCTTGTCGGGGGCTTTAATGGCCAGTATTTAGAATCGCTGTTAGACCTTGACGGCATCACCCATGATTTCGGGCGCGTCGCCGGGGAAACCAGAAGCTGCATTAATATTTTAGATCCAAAGTTTTCTTCGACGGAATTATTGGAACCGGGCTGTACCGTTTCAGAAGAAGCATTCAATTGCTATCTAAAAAAATTTAAAACGATCATTGACCATTCGCAAATCATTACCTTATCCGGCAGTGCACCGGCCGGGATGCCAAAAGATATCTACGCACGATTCATTAAAATCATCAAGGATGCCGGCAAAACCGCTTTCCTCGATGCCAGCGGCGAGCTGTTAAAGCAGGGAATCGCCGGCCAGGCTAAGCCGGATTTCGTGAAGCCCAATCGGGACGAAATACAGGCGCTGTTCAATGTGACACTCCGCAGTTTTGACGATGTTGTCTTCTATGCCAAAAAGATTTACGAGATGGGCATCGCTTACGTCGTGGTCTCCCTCGGCGGCGACGGGTCCCTCCTGGTTTGCAGCGACGGCGTTTATCAAGCTGTCCCGCCGAAGATCGACGTGGTCAATACCGTTGGCTGCGGCGATTCGATGGTCGCAGGCTTTGCCGTCGCCCTTAAAAATAAATGGGCCCCGCAAGAGGCACTTCGGTATGCGTCGGCCGTCGCCTCGGCCAACGCGTTATCGCCAAATACCGGCGATTTTAAACCGGAAGAGCAAAAGCAGATGATCAAAAATACAATGGTAAAGGTTTTATAAATTTAAAAAGGAGAACGATGATGTCATTGGTTACAACGAAAGAAATGTTAAAAAAAGCGCAGGTGGGCCGCTATGCGGTGGGTGCGTTCAATGTCGAAAACATGGAAATGGTGATGGCCGTGTTGGCGGCGGCAGAAGAAGCGCAGTCGCCGGTCATCATGCAGACGACACCGGGAACGGTTAATTACGCGGGTTTTGATTTTTATTATGCCAATGTGGCGGCCGCGGCCGCTCGAACGCATGTCCCCGTCGTGATGCATCTCGACCACGGGGACAGCTTCGAACGAGCCATGCTGGCCTATCGCGTAGGCTATACGTCGATCATGATCGACGGATCCAAACGTCCCTTTGAAGAAAATATCGCGCTGACCAAATCCGTCACGGACGCTTGCCACCCGGGCGGCGTGCCGATCGAAGGAGAACTGGGCCACGTCGGCGGAAAAGAAGACGATTTGGAAGGCGGCGATGCTCAAAATCCCTACACCGACCCGCAGGAAGCCAAAACCTTTGTCGAACGCACACAGGTCGATTCGCTGGCGATTGGCGTCGGCACATCCCACGGCGTTTATAAAGGAACACCGCAGGTGAAGGTTGAACGCGTCAGTGAAATCGCAGCGGTCATCGACACGCCGCTGGTGCTCCACGGCACATCCGGCGTTCCGAACGATCAGGTTGCGGAGTGCGTTAAGCGCGGGATCTGCAAGGTGAATTACGCCACCGATTTGCGGATCGCTTTCACAAAAGGGATCAAGACCTATATGCAAGAAGATCCGGAGGCCTTCGACCCGAAAAAATATGCCAAACGGGGCATGGAAGAAGTCAAAAAATACGTCCTGCAGAAGATGCAAGTCGTCGGTTCCGTTGGGCAGGCAAAATAAAATCAGACAAAAAACAGGCGGCGTTACCAGTGATAACGCCGCCTGTTTTTATTTTGGCTTTCTTTTATTCGTCCTCAGGAATCAAACCGACCGTTTTCGCTTCCTTCGTCAATTGTTCCCTGAAATCCGGGTGCGCAATCGCGATCAGTGCTTTGGCCCGCTCTTTGATAGGCTTGTTGTGCAAATCGGCCACCCCGTACTCCGTCACCACATACATTACGCAAGAGCGCGGCGTCGTGACGGCCTGTCCCGGGGGCAGTGTGAGACTGATCGTCGAGCTCACGGCGCCGTCTTTGTTTTCATTGGTCGATTTCAGGCACAGAAAACTTTGCCCGCCCTTGGAGATAGAGGCTGCCAGCACATAATCGAGCTGTCCGCCGGTGCACGAAAATTATCTGTGCCCGATGGACTCCGACCCCACTTGACCGGTCAGATCGACCATCAAACAGGAATTAATGGAGACAAAGTTATCCTTTGCCCCGGCCACCGAGGGAATGTTGATATAGCTGATGTCGCCCAATTCCGGCACCCCGGATTTGCACCAATCGTAGACCTCATTAGAGCCCAGACCGAAGCCGCCGAGCACGCGGTCGCCGTCGATGACGCCTTTTTTATAAAGGTACGCCATGGAGTCTGTCAGCATTTCCGTGTGGACGCCAATGTGTTTGCGATCGACCAGCGAATAGGCGATCGCGTTGGCAATGCCCCCCAGTCCCACCTGCAGCGTACAGCCATCCTTGATGTGCGGTACGATGTAAGACGCGATTTTTTCATCGATCTCGGTAACCGGCGGCTGTTTTAATTCTGCCAGCGGATGGTCACAGCGGCAGATGGCGTCCACATCCCTGACATTGATGCAACTATCCTTGCCACGGACTTTCCCTTGGTACTTATTGATCTGAACAATTTTTTTCGTCGCGTATTCTGCTACCATTCCGTCCCAAGCCACATCGATGGGCCCATAATACATATTGCCGTCTTCATCCGGTTCGGACACTTCGACAAAAAGCGTGTTGACATGATACTCGTCGCGCAAGGCCGGTCCGGACTGGGAGAAATGAACGGAGTTAACCGCCGTATTGCCTTCCTTAAACATTTTTCGTTCCACAGGGCCAAAGAAGAAAGAATGTCCGTTAAGATGGCCTTTAAATTCACCCGACATGTATCGGTGTGGCTGACAGGCCAAACAATTGACCACTTCGACATTTTCTAATTCATCTTTGCGATCCGCCAGGGCATCCAGCATTTGAATCGGGTTGTTGCAGAAAGTGCCGACCCACAACACATCACCGCTTTCAATTAATCCGGCGGCATCCTTGACGCTCATGAATTTGGCTTCGTAAGCGGCTTTCCAATTGTCCGGCGCCGGCGCCTCCCCTTTAAACTGCGCTTTCCGTTTTTCCATAAAGGCCCGAACGCCCTCTTTAAAATCAGCTGAAGCCGCACATTCACGCTGCGCCGGCACCTCTGCTTCCTCCAAAAAACGTTGATAATCGCCAAAACTTGCTGCATAAATTTCACGCTTAATATTTTTATACGACAGCAGCGGCCCCTTTGCCAATTGACGGGCGAATGCCATTGTTTCTGCTTCCAGAGCGTCCTTGGGAACGACCTTATAGACAATCCCCAAGTATTTGGCTTCTTCCGCCGATAAAGGTCTGCCAGTCGCACAAAGCGTCATCGCACGTTTTTCACCCAATTGCCTTGCCAGCAGATACGCGCCGCCCGTATCAGGCACCAATCCAAGATTGACAAAAGCCATGATAAATTTGGCGTTATCCGCGCACACAATAAAATCAGCCGCCAGAGCCAAACTGGCACCGGCCCCGGCCGCGGCGCCGCTGACCGAGGCAATCATCATTTTACTGGATTTCTTGATCGCCACTGCGATTTGATCGACCTTAGTAATTAAATCATCAAGATTGACTGATCCCCCCGCTTCCATCAATTTGTAAAAATAGCCAATGTCGCCACCGGCGGAAAAAGCTTTTGGCAATCCCTTTAAAACGATCACTTTAACAGCGGCATCATTTTCGGCTTTGTCGAGCAAAAAAATCAGTTCATCTGCCATTTGCTCATCAATGGCATTAATGTTTTCGGCATAACCCATTGAAATGACTGCAATGCCATCGACAATATCGTAAGAAATTTTCCGCAGTTCCATTTGATCCTCCCCGTTCTCTCATCAAATTGCCAAAATTTTATTCTACCCTCCCTTCGTACTTAGATATAATTTTACTTTACTTATATAATAATCTTTTTGCACCTCATTGCCCTTAATTTTCGCAGTTTATTAAGTCTAAATTTATTTATTATTTTTTAAGGTTGCCTCGCTGCCGACTAAAGTTTCCGGACGTACATCCCATCAAACCATCGGATGCAGCCCTACGCCAGCCATGATTGATCGCAGCTTCAAAAACATCTAAAATACACGATCTAAAACTGCCGAACCCCATTTTAATTTTCTTATTTTATCCGTTTAAACTATTGAAAAATCTTTCGATATTTCAACTAAAAGCGTTCACGATTACAATATGAGTTAACAAAATTTTATATAAAGGGAGGTGCGTGCACCATGTTGGATATCGTCATCATCGGTGCCGGCGTCACCGGCTGCTGTATCGCCAGAGAATTATCCCGATACCATGCAAAAATCTGCGTTCTTGAAAAGGGCGATGATGTCGCCTCCGGCACATCCAAAGCCAATAGCGGTGTTATTCACTCGGGCTTTGATGCAAGGCCCGGAACCTTGATGGCTAAACTCAATGTCGAAGGCAATCATCTCATGTGGCAAAGAGCCAAAGCACTCGACTTCCCCGTTAAACAAAACGGCGCTCTGGTGGTTTGTACCGAGCCGACAGAGCGCGGTCATTTGGATGTGCTGCTGGATCAGGCGCATCAGAACGGCGTTCCCGATGTGCGCATTCTCGAACGGCGCGAAGTTCTCGCCATGGAGCCCAATCTGACCGATAAGACCGTGGCCGCCCTTTACGCGCCCACCGGCGGCGTCATCAGTCCCTTTGGTCTCGCCATTGCCATGGGCGAAAACGCCAACGTCAACGGTGTCGATTTTCGATTTGAAACCGAAGTCACCAAAATCATACCGACGGCAGGCGGTTACCATTTGGAAACCACCCAGGGACCCATCGAAGCCAAGGCCGTCGTCAACGCGGCCGGCGTCTATGCCGACGTTTTTCACAACATGGTCAGCCGAAAAAAAATCCATATCACCGCGCGCAAAGGAGAATATTTGCTTTTCGATAAAGCGCTCGGCCATATTTTCACCGCTTCCGTCTTTCCATTGCCCGGCAAAATGGGCAAGGGCATCCTGACGGCGCCGACCATCGACGGCAATCTTTATGTCGGGCCGACAGCCGACGACGTCGACGACAAGGAAGGCGTTAACACCACCCAGGAAATTCTTGAGCTTTTGGTTGACAAGGCCGAGACCGCCCATCTGTGCAGGCTGGATCTGCCGCTTAATAAAATCATCACCTCCTTCGCCGGCTTGCGCGCCCATGAAGACCATCACGAATTTATTGTCGAAGAGGTGCCCGACGCACCGTTTTTCTTCGATGCCGCCGGTATCGAATCGCCGGGGCTCACCAGCTCGCCCGCCATCGGGGTCATGTTGGCCGGGATGATCCGGGATCGCATGCACCTGAGCGCGAAGAAAAACTTCATCGCCACCCGAAAGGGCATCACGGACTTCGGCGCATTAAACGGCGACGAAAAGCGCGCCAAAATTGCCGAGGATCCATCCTTTGGTCAGATCGTCTGCCGCTGCGAAATGATCACGGAAGGGCAGATTAAAGAAGCCATCCACCGGCCGCTGGGCGCCCGCTCGATGGATGCTGTCAAACGCCGCACCCGCGCCGGCATGGGTCGTTGCCAAGCAGGATTCTGCACGCCGAAAACCATGGCGTTGCTGGCCCGGGAATGGGGCATCCCCATCACAGATATTACCAAAAAGGGCGGCCATTCCCAGATGCTCGTCGGCCACAGCAAAACATTTGCGGAGGCATAAAAATGAAGGCAAAACAGATCGTGATTATCGGCGGCGGTCCGGCGGGTCTCGCCGCGGCGGACGCCGCCTGGCAGGCCGGCGCCAAAGAGATTCTCATCGTCGAACGGGATGAACGCCTCGGCGGCATCCTCAATCAATGCATCCACAACGGCTTCGGCCTCCACACCTTCAAGGAAGAGCTTACCGGTCCGGAATATGCCAAACGCTTTGAAAAGCGCATCCATGAAGAACCGGGCATCGAGATCTTGCTGAACACGATGGTCATCGATATCAGCGCCGGCCACCGGGTCACCTGCATGAATCGGACGGGTGGCCTGTTCACCGTCGATGCCGGCGCGGTGATTTTAGCCATGGGCTGTCGGGAACGGCCGCGCGGTGCCCTCAATATCCCGGGCTATCGCCCGGCGGGCATTTATACCGCCGGCACGGCCCAGCGCCTGGTGAACATGGAAGGGCTGATGCCCGGCCGCAAAGTGGTCATCCTCGGGTCCGGCGATATCGGGCTCATCATGGCCAGACGCCTGACCCTCGAAGGCGCTGACGTTCAGGTTGTCGCGGAGCTCATGCCTTTTTCCGGCGGTCTCAAGCGCAACATCGTTCAATGCCTGGATGATTACGGCATCCCGCTAAAACTCAGCCATACCGTCATCGATATCCGCGGACGCGAACGGGTGGAAGGCGTCACCCTGGCGCAGGTGGATACTCACCTCAAACCCATCCCGGGCACCGAAATCGACTATGCCTGCGACACGCTCCTGCTCTCCTGCGGGCTCATTCCCGAAAATGAGCTCTCGGAAAAAATCGGCGTCACCCTGGGCGCCGGCAACCACGGTCCCGTTGTGGACGAAAGCTTTGAAACCAGTGTCTCCGGCGTCTTTGCCTGCGGCAATGTGCTTCACGTTCACGATCTGGTGGATTACGTCTCGGAGGAAGCGGCCGCCGCCGGGCGCCATGCTGCCGCCTTTGCATCTGGGCAGCTCGCCTCCGGCGAGTCTCAAATCGCGGTGATTCCCGGCGAGGGCATAGGCTACACCGTGCCCATGCACATCGACCCCGCCCGCGTTCAGGATCACCTGGCCATTCGCTTCCGCGTGCGCGATGTTTATCAAGACTGCGCCGTCTGCCTGTATTTTGACGATACGTGCGTCCAGCGGCGCAAAAAACGCATTGTGGCTCCCGGCGAGATGGAACAGATCCGGATCAAAGCAGACGCGCGCTCGGATAAACTGAAAAGCATTCGCATCGCCATCGAAAAAGCATCAGGAGGTTCGCGGTGACAACGACAGAAAAAACCGTTACCTGCATCGGCTGCCCCTTGGGCTGTCCGGTTACGGCCACGATTGAACGCGGCATCGTTACCGCCGTCCGCGGCAACACCTGCCCCCGAGGCGAAGCCTATGCGCGCACGGAAGTCACTCATCCGATGCGCGTCGTAACGAGCACGGTTCGCGTGCGAAGCGGCGATCTACCGGTGGTCTCTGTGAAAACCGCCGACGAAATCCCCAAGGAAAAAATTCGCGCCTGCATGGCAGCCCTGCAGCCCATTTGTGTGAACGCCCCGGTTCGCGAAGGTCAAATCATTCTGCGAAACATCGCCGGCACTTCAGTCGATATCGTCGCCACCAAAGATATCGCCGCAGTATAAAATCGCCCGGCTCAATGCATTCAAGTCATTGGAGACAAAGGAGAAAAAAATGGCTGAAAAAAGATACGTTGTCGGTGTCGACATGGGCACCACCAGCACCAAAACCGTCGTGTTTAATTTTGAAGGCGAGGCCATGGGCTATGGTCAAAAGCTGAACCCGCTGATTTATCCCGGTGTCGGGCGCGTGGAATGCGACGGCCCCTCGATGATTCAAACGCTTTATGACACCTGCAAAGAGGCCGTCACGAGCAGCGGTGTCGATCCGAAAGCAATCGCAGCGGTCAGCTTTGATATGTTCCGCTGCACCATGGTCACCCGCGACAAGAACGGCGGCTTCACCACGCCGATCATCATCTGGCAGGATCTTCGCGGCGCCGAAATGATGCCGGCCATGGAGCGCATGCTCGCCGATCACGGCATGACCACCGACGATCTTTACGACCTCTGCGGCATGCCCCTCGGCGGCGTGAACCCGTCTACCAAGCTGCAGTGGGTCAAAAAGCACCTGCCCGAAGCCTACGGCAACGCCGTCCGCATTCACACCATGATGGGCCTCATGACCAAAGCCTTCGGCGCCGAAGATTATTACGACGATATCGACGATACGCCCTGGCTGCAGCTCAACGGACAGGATTTTCAGTACAGCAACAAACTCTGCGACGCCTTTGAGGTGGATAAAGGCAGGCTCGCCCCTTTAAGACGCTGTGGCGAAATCATCGGCGAGGTTTCCGCCGATGTGGCCGAAAAAACCGGGCTGGCCGTGGGCACGCCATTGGTCATGGGCAGCGGCGATCAGCAGATCGGCTGTCTGGCCAACGGCTGCATTCCGGAAGGCATCGGTTATTATTGCGGCGGCACGGCCGGGATCGCCGCCGGCAAATCCATGAAGTTTCTGCGCGATCCCAACCGCAAATGTTACGTTCTCGGCACGCCGGACGGCGGCTATGTGATGGAAGGCCAGGCCAACGCCGCTGGGTCCGCGTTCAAATGGTTTCGCACCGAAATCTGCAAGTCCGAAGATGTGGCCGCCCAGACCATCGGCTTAAGCGTCTACGATTTTCTCACCCACGAAGCCAAGAAATCGTTGCCCGGCTCCAACGGTCTCTTCTTCCTGCCTTATCTGCAGGGCGCCAACACCCCGCATTATGAAGCCAATGCCCGCGGCACGCTCACCGGCATGACCTTTGCCCATACCCGTGCCGATATCGTTCGCGCCGTGATGGAAGGCATTTGCTTTGACGCCCGGGATATGCTTGACGCCATGGTGGCCGGCAATGTGCCGGACTATCAAACGGTGCGGCTCTCCGGCGGCATCGCCCGTTCCGATTATTGGTGCCAGATGCAGGCGGATATTTACAACCGTCCCTGCGAAACCGTTGCCGAAGAAGAGGCCACGGCACTGGGATGCGCCATGGTCGCGGCCGTCGGCGCCGGCATTTATCGCGACTTTAATGAAGCCGCCGACCATATGGTCAAAGTTACCAGACACTATGAACCAAATCCCAACGCGACTCAACGCTACGAGGATGCTTATCAAACTTGGCATCAGGTTTATCACGGTCTTTCCGGACAGGCTTTCAATGCCGTTAAGGATTATCAGGAAAAATATCGCGATTAAAACCAACAATCCACATAAAAAACAGGTATTTCGTGCTGGAAATACCTGTTTTTTCTTCCTATGCTCATGCAATGAACTGATTCAGCAGTCCCTTGGCCAAAAATTGATCGATGATTAACACATCAACCAGCTGACCGTTAAGCAGTGCCTGAATCGAAGTTACTTTTTCTGTTCCTGAAGCAACCACAATTTTTGTCGGAATCCGGCGATAGGCGCCCAAAGGGATCGAGTATGTCCGGTCTTTTAAATCCGTATCGCATTCGCGCCCGCTGTAATTAATAAAACGCAGTAAGATGTCACAATACGCCTGACTTTGAATTAGCGTTCGGAGTTCATCTTCTTTCAGATATTGGGTGGTCGCCAAAAGCGAACGCACTTCCGGATAGAAAGAGCCGACGCCGCTGACAGAAATCGTGATGCGGCCAAAAATATCCTGAATTTTCTGATAATGGTCTGTTTTGCGAAGAGCATCCATTTCTTCTTGTGTTAACAATCCGCTGCGCTTAATCGAAATATTCTGCCCGCCAAAGGCCATCGCTGCCCGTTTGACCAGCGTCTGCACCGCCAATTTGGGATCACAATCCGCGATGCTGCCGTGCAGGGTCACGATTTTGGCTCCCTTGCGCCGGCACGGATTAAGGTATTGAATCAAATGATACATCGTTCCGCCCCAGGCCAGACCGGCAATATCCTCGTCTGTGATCATCCGCTGCAGATAGCGCGCGCCTTCCAAAGCCACTTGTTTTTTGACCGCGGCTAAATCCGGCACCTGGCCCTTCTCCGTATCAATCGGCGACACCAGCACATCCACCAATTGGTATTTTTGCTGAATGGTTCGTGCGAGTTGGATGCATTCCAGCGACGGCTGTGCCATTTGAAAAGTAATGATCTGCTCTTTTTCCGCGCGCTTTAACAATCGCGACACAGTTGATTGCGAAATGTTGAGTTTTTGAGCAATGCATGCCACCGCTTCCCTTTCGTAATAATATCGATAGGCCACCTCATTAACCAGACAAGTCGATTGGTTATACACTTCGCTTTTCATAAAACATTCCCCCATCTGATTCTATTTGCTTTATTATAAACCATCACCTTTAATTTATAACGCAAAAAAATAAAGCGCAGCCCCGTTAAGCTGCACTTTATGCCTCATCTTAAATTATCTGATGCACACGGATTTATCCTTTCAGATCAAAGATCCCGCCTTTGGCTTCTTCATAAATTCCCCAGGCATCAATCGCCGCCTTCAGTTCTTTATTTTCCGGCTTTCCGGCGGCATCTTTCAAGGCAACGCCGTTCATCACCTCATCAATGCCCTGGCGGAAGGCTCTGGCCCCGGCGGCCGGTCCCATCGGGTGACCGTGGATGGCGCCGCCGGCCGCAATCATCACATCGTTGCCGAACTTTTTAATCATATCTTCCAGATGACCTTGGGTGGTGCCGCCGCCGGGCATCGGGAAGACCGGCTTGATGCCGCCGAGGGGCTGCAGCATTTTGTAGCCCACCGAGATAAAGGTATCCATCTGCATCGGGAACTTGCCATAGGGCGTGAGGGCGATGATCATGTCGGTCCCGGCAATTCTCGGCAAAACCGCCCCGATCAAATTGGCGCTCATGCCGGACCACGGCGATTCATAAACCGCACCGGTATAATCCGAGTGCCCTAAAATCGGCACGTTGATGCGATCGTCTTCGGCCAGCATCCGCGTCGCGTCGAGCCCGATGGTATTATAGTTGACCAGCAGGCAATTGGCGCCGTTTTTAATCGCCGTCAGCGCATTGTCGATCAGATTTTCGGTCCGATCGGTGATATTAAAGGCATAGAGGGTTTTTTCGCCTTTTTTCTGGTCTGCCCGGGTGATGGCTTCCATCACCGCCTGAACCCGATCTTCCAGCGGGCAGAAATCCGGATTAGAGCACAGCTCGTCGTCTTTGATGATGTCGACGCCGCCGACGGCCGCTTCATAGGCCAGTTTAGCTGTTTCCTTCGGGCTCAGGCCGATGCAGGGTTTAATCATATTGTTGAGCAGCGGCCGATCCTGAACGCCTAAGAGATCGCGGATCCCTTGAACGCCGAATTTCGGCCCTTTAAATTGGCCCAAGAACGTTTTCGGAAATTCCAGATCCAGGAGTTTAACCTTGCCGGAGCTGGAAATATTCCCAATGACCGTCGAAAGCATCATGGCAAACGAAGGGCCGAAGTTGGTCGCCGGGAACGCCACCCTTAAAATAAAATGCCGTTCTGTCACCTCTTCCGGAATCCCACACTGATAAGCCGGCGCTTCATAAACGCCGATGATGCGCGCCATCGCCCGATTTCGCACTTCTTCCGTTTCGCCGGGAACCTTCAGCCAGGTGCCGCAGCTTTGTTCGACCGCCATGGCCGCCCCGAATTTTAACGCATTGGTGCTGCGGCCGGTCGCGCAATAATACGTTGCGATAACATAATGATCATCTCTCAAATTTTCCGGATACTGAACAGCAATTGGATCGATATACATACTTTGTCTCCTTTTTAATTTCCGCACACAATTGCGCTTTTTTCTGCTTATCTTTAATTATAAAAGCTTCAACGGCAACATCAATATCGAAAGTATTTTCGATAGAGCTATAGAAATTTTATTCAATATGGGCGGGTATCCGCCCTCGTGATAAAATACATTAATTAATTAAGGAGGATTATCTGCGCATGAATGTACAAGATTTACTCCAGAAAGATGCCTTCCTATGCAACTGTGGCCGTGAACACCACAGCGACACGAAGACCCTGCAAGTGGGCGACGCCGCCATCTACGACCGGATTCCCGGAATGCTCGGGGGCATTCACCGGGCGCTCGTCATTTCCGATGGCAATACCCGCCCGCTGTGCGGCGAAAAGGTGGCCGCGGAGCTGACCGGCGCCGGCATCACAGTGGATGAAGCCTTTTTCGATCAAAGGGACGTTTTAATCCCCGACGAGACTGCCATTGCAAAGGCTGAGGCCTGTTTTTGCGAGGGCGCCGGGGCCGTTATCGGCGTCGGCTCCGGGGTGATCAACGATCTGAGCAAGTACATCGCTTTTAATCATCAGGTGCCGAGCATGATCGTCGCGACTGCCCCGTCGATGGACGGCTTCGCTTCCAGCGGTGCCGTGATGATGCTCAAGGGGCTCAAGGTCACCTGTTCCAGACGGGCTCCGCGATGGATCGTCGCCGATATGAACGTCCTGGCCAGCGCTCCCATCGATATGATCCGTTCCGGCATCGGCGATCTGCTGGGCAAATTTTCAGCGCTCAGCGACTGGCGACTGGCCACCTTGATGGGCAACGAACCCGCATGCCAGATGATTTATGATCTGGTCGAAACCGAAACCAAGGCCTGCATCGATAATATCGACGCCATCATGCGGCGCGACCCCGCCGCTATCGGCCGCCTGATGGAAAGTCTGGCCATCGTCGGCATTACCCTCGCCTACCAGGGCAGCTCCCGCCCGGCCTCGGGATCCGAGCATCTCATTTCCCATTTCTTTGAATTGACCTGCATTAAAAATCACCTGCCTTATTTTCCCCACGGCATTGACGTTGCCTATTCAGCTGTCGTTTCAGAAATGCTTCGCAAGCGGCTGGCCGAAGAAGATCCGGCGACTTTTGCCTTCCATTTCGATCGGTCCGCCTGGCATCAGGAACTCGTGCGGTGTTTCGACGATATGGCACCGGAAATTGAAGCCATGCAGGAAAAAAACGGCACTTATACGACCGATCGCACCGACTTTATCCGCGAAAACTGGCCCACCATCCGCGCTTATTTGAAGCAGACGCCCGGTGTCGCCTTCACAAAAAAAATTCTGAGCGAGGCCGGCTACGATCTCGACGATTTTAAAGCGATGTACGGCCTCGATAAAATAAGAGACGCCGTGCGCTATGCCAGCGACATCAAGACCCGCTACACCTTGCTTGCGCTTTTAAGCGATACTGGAAAACTTATGACCTATGCAAAAGAACTGACGCTATAATATCCGGGCCATGGCCCGATAGATATCAACCGTCCTTTGGCAGCCTTCATTGATAGAGAAGAGGAGAAAAAATGAAATACTTTTTAGGATTGGATCTCGGCACCGGCGGCATTAAGTCGGTTTTATTCGATCAAGACGGCAAGGAGGTCACTTTCGCCCTGCAGGAATATCCCTTGTATCAACCCCATAACGGCTGGGCCGAACAAGCGCCTGAAGATTGGTACAACGCCGCCGTCGCGACGATTCGAAAAGTGGTTAAACAGGCTGATGTTCCGTCCGAAGCCATCGTCGGCATCGGCATTGCCGGCCAGATGATGGGTGCCGTTCTGCTCGACGGCAACGGCGAACCGCTGCGCAAGGCCATCCTCTGGAACGACCAGCGCACCGGCGAAGCCACCAAGGCCATGGCCGAACGCGTCGGCGCGGACCGCATGCTCAAAGTCACCTGCAACCCGCCGCGGGAAGGGCTCACCGCCGCCAAAATTTTCTGGGTCGAACAAAACGAACCGGAAGTTTTTGCGCAAACAGCGCATATTCTTTTGCCCAAGGATTATGTTCGCTATCGTCTGACCGGCGAGTTTGCCACGGAGGTCTCCGACGCGTCAGCTACCCAGCTATTGGATACCCCGGGACGCTGCTGGTCAGACGAGATGATGGCCGCCCTCGACATCACGCCGAGCATGTTGCCCAAGGTTTATGAATCCTATCAGATCACCGGCACCCTCAGACCCGAAGTAGCCCGCGCCGTCGGCCTGTCGGAGAAAGTGGTCGTTGTCGGCGGCGCCGGGGACAACGCCGCGGCTTCGGTGGGAACCGGTGTGGTGGCCGCCGGCCGCGCGATGACTACCATCGGCACCTCCGGCGTGGTCTTCGCCTTTACCAACCGCCCGGCCCTCGACCCCAAAGGCCGGGTTTATACCTTCTGCACCGCGGTGCCCGATGCCTGGCACATGATGGGCCTGGTCAACTCGGCGGGCCTTTCTCTCAAATGGTGGCGAAACGGCTTTTATCCGGACGACGAAGAATACCTTAAAATCGACGAGGAAATCGCCAAGTCCCCCATCGGCGCGCACCATCTGATCTATAATCCCTATCTGATGGGCGAAGCTTCTCCCTATTGGGACGTCAACGCCCGGGGATCCTTTATCGGCCTGTCCGCCATTCAGACCAAGAAAGACCTCACGCGCGCCGTGATGGAAGGGATCACCTTTGCGCTGAAAGAATCGATGGATATTTATCGGGAAATCGGCGTTGATCCCAGGGTGATGCGTATGTGCGGCGGCGGCTCCAAAGCGCCGATCTGGCGCCAGATGATGGCCGATATCTACAATATTCCGGTGGCGCTGCCGGCCGGCGTTTCCGAAAATTCCGCGGCACTTGGCGCCGCGATTCTCGCGATGGTCGGCACCGAAACCTATCCCGACGTGCCCACAGCCTGCGACCAGATTGTCTCCCTTCGGGACGAACAATACCTGCCGAATCCCAATGCGTCGGCCAAATACGAAAAGCTTGCGGAGATTTACCGCAAGGTTTATCCGGCCCTTCAGGATATTTACCGCGACCTCCAAACCCTCGCGCTCTGATTTTTTGCAATACCATCACGGAGAGACCTTATGACCACCACGTTATACCTTATCCGACACGGCGAAACCTATGAAAACCAAAACCACATCTTTCAGGGCGTTCTCGACACCAAGCTCACGCCGCTGGGCCTGCGCCAGGCCGATGTCCTCGGCGAGTATTTTAAGCAGATTGCCTTCGATGCCGCCTATACCAGCCCGCTGAGCCGGGCGCGCGATACCCTGACCGGTGTCTTAAAATATCACTCGGATATCGCGCCCGTCTTGCGAGATGATCTGCACGAAATCGCAGGCGGCGCGCTCCAAGGCTTATCTTTTGCCGAGTGCAACGCCCGATTTAACAACATTCTCGACACCTTCCGCGAGGAACCTTCGGCTTTTGCCCCGCCGGGCGGCGAAAGCATTCCGGACGTTTATGTCCGCTTCACCACAGAGATCCTCGCCCTGCTGAGGGCCAACCCCGGGCGCACCATCGTCGTCGTCTCCCACGGCACCGCCATTCAAACCTGGCTGGCCTATGCCAAAGGCCTGCCCGCCGACCGCATCGCCTTCGATTTTCTGCCCAACGGCTCGGTCAGCCGATTTGCCTATCATGATGACCACCGAATCGAGACGGTTTATATCGGCCGCCTGCCGGAATCGGATGTAGGCGCCAAATAGAATGCACATAAAGAAAGCCTGAAACAAAATCTCAGGCTTTCTTTATTTTTTGTGTGTCAAAAATTTATTTTGAACTCAAAATCCTCGGATCCTCTTCGTGCTTAAAGAAGGAGCGGGTTTCGGCCGCCACCACGCCGGACAGCGCCATCAGCGCGATCAGGTTCGGGAAGGCCATCAGCGCGTTAAAGATATCCGCGATGGTCCACACCGCTTCCACCGTCATAAACGGCCCGATAAAAATCGCCAGCACATACAGCACGCGATAGGTCATCACCGCCTTGTAGTTGCGATTCGACAGGTATTCCAAGCAGCGTTCGCCATAATAATTCCAACCGAGGATCGTCGTAAAGGCGAAGAACACCAGGCAGATCATCAACAGGAAGCTCGCCACCTGCGCCGGGAAGGGCAGCCCGTGCTGGAAGGCGCAGATCGTCACGTCCACCCCTTCGAGGCCCTTATTCCAGGAGCCGGTAAGGACGATGGAAAGCCCCGTCATCGTGCAGATCACGATGGTGTCGATGAAGGTGCCCGTCATCGAAACGAGCCCCTGGCGCACACAGGATTTGGTCTGGGCCGCCGCGGCTGCGATCGGCGCCGAGCCCAGTCCCGATTCGTTGGAGAAAATCCCCCGGGCGATCCCCTTTTGCATCGCCACGATCATCGCGCCCAGTGCGCCGCCGGCCATCGCCCGCAGGCCAAAGGCCCCCTGGACCACTTCTGCCACGGCCCCCGGAATACCGCTGAGATGTGTAAACAGGATCATCACCGTACTGGCCACATAAGCCACCGCCATAAAGGGAACCACCACTTCCGACACCTAGGCGATGCGCTTGAGCCCGCCGATCACCACCAGCCCGACCGCAATGGTCAGAATGATTCCGCCGATCACAATCGACCAGGAATAATTGGCGCCAAACAAATGCACCGTGTGCAGATTCTTCGGATCGAAAAAGGTGTTGATCGCCGAGGTGATCCCATTGACCTGGGTAAACGTTCCGATGCCGAACAGGCCGACGCCCATGCCGAAGAAAGCAAAAATCTTCGCAAGCCAGGTCCATTTCTTGCCCATGCCGTTTTCGATATAATAAAAAGGGCCGCCGAGTACGTGTCCGCGATCGTCGATAGTGCGGAAGCGAATGGCCAAAAGCCCTTCCGCGTATTTGGTCGCCATGCCGAGAAAAGCCGCGATTTCCATCCAGAAAAGCGCGCCCGGGCCGCCGGCCACAATGGCGGTTGCCACCCCGACGATATTCCCCGTGCCGATAGTGGCAGAAAGGGCGGTGCAGAGCGCGCCAAAGCTGGTGACTTCCCCCTCGCCGTCCGCTTCGTTTTTAAACATGAAGCGCAGGGCTTTCGGCAGATGTTTGACTTGAAGAAAACCGAGTCGAAGGGTGAGCAAAATGCCGACCGCCAAAATGAAAATAATCAGCGGCAGGCCCCAGACGACCCCGTCAAACCATAAAAGAAAAGCGTTAAATTGATGAAACATTTGTTCCTCCTCACCATGATATGAGAGTCGGGACGAAGTAAAAATGGATTCACTCTGTCCGTTTGCCTGAGAGATCACGCGATCACTTCAACCCGCGTCGCGCTTACACCTTCGGCGCCCATTTAAGGGACTCTCCAGAGCCTGTCAATCTTTAGGAAATTTAACAGTGCTTCTAAAGCTTAGCATAAGCTTAATAGGCACGCAAGAGATGAATGGATCGTTTTTTGTTCTAAATCAAATGCAGTTATCGCCCGCCGAAAAGCCGACATCAAAAAAGCTCAGGGAAAATTCCCCCCTGAGCCCTTTAGAATCGTTTGTCATTCGATTTTAATCACCATCCGCTTTGTCAGAAGCATAATAGCGAACGCTCGACAATGTTTGGTGACCGGACATCCGGACGATCAAGCCGTTGCTCCGACTGTCATAAAAAGTTTCGATTATTTTGTCCGTGCCGTTGCCGGCAATCATCAGATTGTTCTGCTTCTGGCTCAGTTTCGCAGCGCTCACCGCGTCGGCCGTTGTGTAGCTGGCGAGATAAGTCACTTTTTTGCCCGCTTCGTTTATTCTGAAGGTTGTCACTTTATTCGCCTGAGTTACCACCAGCGTCCGATCGGCCGCAAGCGATATATCCGTCACGTTCGCAAATTGCTGGCGCGCCTTCAGGCCGAAGGTATCGGCCTTGCCGCCAAGCACCCAAAGAATTTTCCCCGTTTCCCGATCAACTTTGATAATGGCGTCGGCGTTTCGCAGAGAAAGAATCGGATTGTTATCCGCCGGATCCAAAATCATCGCATTCACATGCAGATAATCCTGCGGGGTATCCGAGCCATAGGCATTGCCGCGGCGAGACAGGGCATAAAGTTTGTCAAAAGCTGTGCTCCGCCATTCCCAAACAACCTTGTTGCCGTGCACCTCCTGCAGCACGGCCGCCACCACCGTCGTGTTTTTTGACGGATTCAGATTCGCCGGGATATTGCTGACCCGTTCCGTTTGATAGGACAAGGTAAGAGTGTCGTTTTTATTCAGCAGCTCAAAGCCGTGCCCGTCCACCGATCGCCCGGCTTCTTCTTTATTCACCGTCTTTTCGGGATGATAATAGCCCAGACCGACATCTTCGGTGATGACATTAAAATTTTCATCCATCACGATCCGCATCCCCGGCTGGTAATCAGCAATGCCCCCATTATCAGCGTCGGGATCCGTTCGGTGATAGGAATAATAAATATTGCCGTTGGTAGTCGCATGCCGCCTGAAATCCGTAAAACGCACCTTCGCCTTATCGGCGTCCAGCGCCTGATACCAAATCAAGTCACCGTTGGTATTCAGCGCATAAATCACCGGCTTGTCCTTTTCGGTGATCAAATATTCTCCTTTGGCGGCCGATTCTCCGGTCACCCGCAGCGACGGCAGCTGCGAGGAATAGGTCCGCAGATATACCGTTCTCGTGTCTTTGTCGTTGGCGATCACCACTTTGAGCTTGTTTTCCGGCGTAAGCGCCGTCACTGCAACATTCACCGATTTTCCAACTTTTAAAGCTTTGCCGTCAACCGTTATCTTGCCGTTGATATACCCCAGCAGCTTGAAAGCATTGTCGCTGCCGGTCATCAGACAGGGCACGTCCACCGTGATGCCGTCTTTTTTAAGCGGCACTTCCATCTCGCAGCCATTCACCGACAAATGCAATGTTCGATCTTTAATCTGGGTTTTGTCCCGGCCGGCATAAGCCAGGGCAAAGCCAACCGCTAAAATCAGAATCAACGCGATTACCACCGCGCCGATTAAAATTTTCTTATTGCGCTCCATCCAACTCCTCCTGCTGATGTCTCTTTTTATTTTGCAGGGCAATCCATGGGATCACCTGCTTAAGATCGTTGAACACGGCCGCTGCCATCCTCCGGGTCTCGGCATCCGGCTGCCACAAATCCGGTATCATCACAGGGATCATGCCGCCGGCGGCCGCCGCCCGAATACCGTTGATGGAATCTTCAAGCACCAGGCAATTGCCCGGCGGCACCGCCATCGCAGCCGCCGCCCCCAAAAACACATCCGGTGCAGGTTTGGCCCGCGCCACCTGTTCCGAACTGAAAATCTGTTCGAAATAGCCGTCAATATGCGTGGCCTTCAGATTCCGTTCGATCTGCCAGCGCGGCGACGAGGAGGCCACAATGTGCGGCAGGTCTTCCGCCCTCAAATAGTCAAGCAGGGCAACCAATCCGGGCTTTTGATTGAAAAAACCGCCGGCCAGCGCCTGCTCTATATAGCGTTCCCGTTCGGCCGTAATGCGTTCTGCCGCGGCATGATCATGGGTTGCGGTCTCAAAAAAGGCAACGACCTCCGATAATTTTCGACCGGACAAATGGGCAAAGGCATGATCCGGCAGCGGATCCAATCCCTCTTTGAGCATGCCTCGCTGAAAAGCCGCCACAGTCAGACTTTCCGTGTCGAACATCAGCCCATCCATATCAAAAATGACCCCTTTGATCATGGTATCTCCTTTATCATTACCATCATGTTTCCGCTTTATTTTATCAAATCTCCTGGGAAATGACAATCATCCCCGCGATGATGCATCCGTGCCGGAACACGCAGGCTACTTCTCAGCTGAAGGCATGAAAAAACAGCCGGCGCCGTGCCGGCTCTCCGTATTGCTTGTTTATTTTAACTAAACGCGTATCGCTTTCAGCGCATTCAGGTGCCCGTTTTGCAAAAACAACTGCACACGACGGAACAGAGAAGCACGGCATGCGCGCAGAACGGGGAAACTGCAATCGAGAAACCAAGGTGACAAATCAGCGTTTGCGGCAGCTGAAAGCGCGCATATCGAAATTGCAAAGCTGGCCGAAAGAAGAAGCCGCTAACGCCGGGCCGTCCACCCTTGCCCATGTGCTGCACGGTATCTTATCGCGGCGGGAACAGGCGGGAAAACAAAGCCGGTATGCTGCCGTCAACAATCTGAAAGCGACCGCGCATATGCTTAACTTTTTATCTGCCGACGACATAAAGGATATGGCGGAACTGAAAGAAAAGATAACGAATATGTTCAGCAGCACAACACATCTGGAAAACTGAAGCCCATCGACAGGCGGCTGAAAGTTCTGGACGAGCATATATTGAATGCTGAAAGAATATTTACAATAACATGCTGGGAAGAAAGCGGCAGGGAATCGCCTACACGCAGGCAAGACATGAAACGACAAAAGAAAGACGGCGGGACAACAGAACTATCCCGCCGCACCTGCATACGCTCTAATTAAATCTTTTTATAAACTGGAATTTGCTTATCTAAAATTATTGTTAAAACAAAACCGAATAAAATGGAATCAGTATATGAAGTGGAATCATCCACAATCCGTAAAGACCACCCATCCCCATATGCACAAATTAAAATTATCGCTAAATTCAAAATTATAACTACATCCTTAAAAATCTTTGCTTTAGATAAAAGACAAACTATAACGCAACCATAAAATCCACATCACAACCAATTATATAGATAAATATCATAACCGGTAAAATACACCAGTAAACTAACTATTGGTAAAATTATGCTGAGAAGTATTCCAATATATTTACATATGTTCTTCATCCTACTCCTCTTTGTCAAATTCAAATTTGATACTTTATCATAATTATCCAACTGCCAAAAGAAGAATTTTTTGGACTTTTATTCCGCCAAGAGAAAAAGTGTCAATAAACCAGAAAAAGCACTTGATAAAACGCTTCATGGTGTGTCGGATGATGGGTATCAAGAATCTGGACTGACACGCCAATAAGCAAAACTTGCCGGTGATCAGCGAATCGTGATGCCGTTCCGGGCAACGATATAGCACATTGTTCTTCGCCCAGGCCCGGGGATCGTTGATCCAGTCGTGACGATCGCTTAACCGACGCTAAATTTTACCGAAAGATGATAAGATTCTTTTTATTGTAGCACGTATTCTCACCTTTCTCGGCCCGCGTTTATCCGCAATTTCTGATCATCTCTCCAACCTTCTGTGGATAAATTTGTGGATAATACGTCCAGACTTGTGCATATTTTACGGTCAGATGGTCCACAATTCTGTGGATTATCCGCAAATATCGAAAAATCCCCGATTAAAACTGTGCATAACCTGTGAATACCGGGGATAAATGCCGTCATTAATCTTTTTTAATGGACTTTGCCTCGAGCGCCAGCTTTGCCGCGCCGACGATGCCAGCGTCATTGCCCAGCTGTGCCAGTTGAATGGGCGTGTCGCGCGAAGCCGCAAAGGCCAGCCGCCGATACGCGCGCTCGATGCGCCCGCGTAAAAATTCCCCGGCATTGGCCATGCCCCCGCCGATAACAAATACCTCGGGATCCAGCACTCCGGCGACGGCTGCAAGCCCTTGGCCGAGCAGCGCGGCAACGCGGTCCACCAGCGCCAGAGCCAGGGCGTCGCCCGCCCTGGCCGCCTCGAAAATGGTTACCGCGGAAAGCGCTTCCTTCCGCAGCCGCGTCGGCCGATGGGGATCGGCGGTCAGTGCTCGCCTGGCCAGTCGCACAATCCCCGTGGCGGAAGCGTATTGCTCCAGGCATCCGTGTTTTCCGCAGCCGCAGGCTTCCGTCTCGTCCGGATTCACCGGGAAGTGACCGATCTCCCCGGCTGCCCCGTGGCAGCCGGCCACCAGTTGCCCGTTCACCACCACACCGCCGCCGATACCTGTTCCCAGGGTGAGCATTACCAAGCTTTTGCTGCCTTTGCCGGCCCCCTGCCAACATTCACCCAGTGCAGCCACGTTGGCGTCGTTGCCCACCGCCGCCGGTATGCCCGTTCCTTTGGTAAAGGCCGCTCCGGGATCGCAGCGCCCCCAGCCGAGGTTCACAGCGCCGTCGACGATCCCCTCGGCATCCACCGGTCCCGGCACGCCGATGCCCGCACCGATCATCGCCGATCGCGCAAGATCATGCTGCCGGCAATAGGCCTCAATACTCGCCACAATGTCCGGCAGAATCCGGTTGTCGGCTGCCGCCGTTCGCGTCGGAATCGCCCATTCGTCCAAGCGCTCGCCCCCCGTCGTGAAGCATCCCATTTTAACGCTGGTGCCGCCGATATCAATCCCAAAAACCTTTTGCATCTTCCCGCGTCCCTCCTTTATTTTTAAAACCGCACGCCGTGCCTGCTATGCTATAATGATGCCATGAAACCTTTAAACTTGCCATCTTATTTTAAGCTGTCGGCCGCCGCATCGGCACCGCTCCAATTTTACGGCACCTTCGGGCCGAGCTGCTGCGACGAAGAAACGTTCTGCACGCTGCTCGAGGCCGGTATGACGGGGATGCGGCTCAATCTTTCCCACGGCGATCTCGACCGCTGCGGCAATTGGCTCGCGGCCTTCCGCGCGGCACAAGCGCGCTGCGACGTCACGGCCGATCTGATGATCGATCTCCACGGGCCGGAGCTGCGCATCGGAAAACTGCCAAAGCCCCTCGCGCTGTCCTGCGATGGGCGCGTGCGCCTAGCCGCCGCGCCCGCTTCCGATGCCATCCCGGTCCCTGCCGCCGTGCTGGATGCGCTCGTGCCCGGTCAGCCGCTGCTGCTGGACGACGGCCGAATCGAACTGCGCGCCATCTCACGCATCGCCGACAGCGTTTGTTGCCGAGTGATCCGCGGCGGCCGTTTGGAAAGCTGCAAAAGCCTCGCCCTGCCAGGCATATCCCTGGATCTGCCCCTGCTCACCGAATCCGATCGCCACAATCTGACTCTGGCCCGGGCTTGCGGGGTCACCCAGGTCATGATGCCCTTCGTGCAAAGCGGTGACGATATCCAAAAGCTGCGCAAAAGCCTCGCCGAATCCCGGATTGAAGATCTTACGATTTTCGCCAAAATCGAAAACCTCGCCGGCCTCGACCATCTAGACCGCGTCATTCATGAAACGGATTGGCTGGTAATTGCCCGGGGCGACCTCAGAAGCGCTCTGCCGCTCTGGCAACTGCCCGCCGCGCAGAAGGCCATTGCCGCCCGCTGCCGCGCTCAAAATTGCCCCTTTATGGTGGTCACCCAGATGCTCGACAGCATGCGCCGCCATCCCGTGCCCACCCGGGCTGAGGTCAGCGATGTTTATAACGCCGTCTGCGACGGCGCCGATGCGCTGATGCTCACCGGGGAAACCGCCGCCGGCGACTATCCCGCCGAGGCCATGCGTTACCTGGTGCGCACGGCGACCGCCGCGCCGGTGACGCTATGATCGCCCTTATCGCCGCCTACGACCGCTGCCGCCTCATCGGCGACCATGGCCGCATCCCCTGGCAGATTCCCGGCGAGCAGGCGCGGTTTCAAAAACTGACCACCGGCCATGTGGTGATCATGGGCCGCCGGACCTATGCCGAAATCGGCCGGCCGCTCCCCCGCCGCCAAACCATCGTCCTGTCGCGGGACAAAACCTTTCGGGCTCCCGGCTGCCAGACCGCTGCCAGTCTGGCCGAGGCCCTTCGCCTGGGGGCCGCTTGCTCCGATCAGCTCTTCATCGCCGGCGGCGCGGCGGTTTATGCCGAAGCGCTGCCCCTGGCCGATGTGCTCTATCTCACCGAGATCGATGCGGCTTATGTCGGCGATACCTATTTTCCCGCCTTTAATCCGGCGCTTTTCACAAAGACCCTTGACGCCCACATTTCCGGCGATCCGAGCTACGACTATTATACCTATTGGCGAAAACCATAGCGATTTTTAAATCCAAACAAAAAAGCCCGGAAGGGCTTTTTTTGATTATAAATAATATTCCAAGGGATACTCTGGCTTCATGTGCATGGCCGCAAACACGCGGTCGCGCATCAAAATAAAATCGTCGGACGTGCACTCCCGCACCCAAGGCATCTGCACCGGAAGCACCTCGTGGATCCGGCGGGGATTCGCCGCCATAACCGCGATGCGGTCGGCCAGATGCACCGCCTCTTCGATATCATGGGTCACAAAGACGATGGTGGTGCCCGTCTCCTGGCTCAGCCGCTTCACGTCTTCGTGCAGCCGCATCCGGGTGATGGCGTCCAGCGCGCCGAAGGGCCCGTCCATAAACAAGACCTCCGGCTCGACGGCCAACGCCCTGGCAATAGCCACCCGCTGCTGCATGCCCCTGGAAGGCTGCGCCGGATGTTTGTCTTTGGCCCCGCCAAGGCCCACCAGCTCGAGATAATGCGCCGCCTTGGCCTCGCGCTCCGCGCGCGGCACGCCCCGGATCTCGAGGCCGAGGCCGCGTTGGCCGCCACGGTGCGCCAGAGCAAAAGGCCGTAGTGCTGAAAGATCATCACCCGAGACGGCGACGGCCCGGTGACCGGTTCCCCGTCGATGCGCACTTCGCCGGTATCCGGCGCGATAAAGCCGACCAGGATGCCCAGCAGCGTGCTCTCGCCGCAGCCCGAAGGTCCGAGCAGGCAAAACAGTTCGCCTGGCGCCACGGATGACGACACCCGGTCGAGCGCCGTAAAGCGCGCGTTTCGCTTTTGCTCCGGAAAACCTTTTGAAACTTTTTCGATTTCGATCATTCCGCGCCTCCCGCCCCAGTGCGCCTGCACCCGTTTTTCAATCGCCGCAACCGCCTTGTTCAAAATTAGCCCGATGATCCCGATGACAATCATCACCGCGAGCAGCGCGTCGGAACGGATGGCGTTCTTGCAGTCCATGATAAGAAAGCCCGGCTCCGACTGGGCGCCGACCATCTCCCCAGATGCCAGAAAGATCCACGCGGTGCCGATGGCCGCCTGCAGGCTCGCCATGATCTGGGGAAAGGCCGCCGAGAAGGCGACCTTCGTGATCTTCCGACAGCCGCTCATCCCGAAGTTATCCGCCGCCCTGCCAATAAATCGGCGGAGTCTGTCCCACGGCCCGGGCCGCGGCAAGCAGCACCGGAAAAAAGCCCGCGATAAAAATGATGGCGACGGCCGGGGCATCGCCAATGCCAAACCACAGCACGATAAAAGACATCCAAACCACCGGCGCGATGGGCCTCAGCAGCCGCAGCACGGGATTGGCATCATCAAAGGCTCTTGGGAAATAGCCGAGCGCAGCATGGTCGGCCCGCCGCGAAGCGCCCGAGGCTCACGCCGATATGCGCCGGCAAGGGCAGTGCCGAAGAACCGCCGGCCAGGCCGGTGGTCCATAATTCGCCGAAGGCCCGGGCTGCCTGTGCCAGCGACGGGAAGAGCGCCGGATTGACGTTTAACCGCCGCGCGGCTGCCGCCCAAACCGCGATGAGCACCGCAAATTTCAGTTTTACCAATTGCTGCATCGATTACTTCCTTCCTTCGAGCGCGTACACAAAATCATCGGAGGCCGGCGTTCGCCTGGCGATGCCGCCGTCGATCATTTTCCGCAAAGCGCCGCGTAATCTTTGCGCGTCAGCGTGAGATGCGAACCGTCGATCCACTTCAGCGACTGCTTAAGCGCGCTGCGTTCCTGATTCAGGTATCGATCCGAAAGCGCGGCCGCCTCGCGATCGTTTAAAGCCGAGCCGGTCCCCCGATAGGTCGTCGCGATGCGCTGCGCCGCCCTGGGATGCGCATCGATAAAATCGCCCCGCAGCACAAAAGCGCAGCAGATGGCATCCGGCCAAAGCGCGTCCGAGGTGGCCAGCACATGCCCGAAGTGCTTTGCCACGACCACAGCGCCGTAGGGCTCCGCCACGCAATAGGCGTCGATGGCGCCGTCGGCCAGCGGAGAGGGCATTTCCGCCGGCCGCCCGTTTTTGGCCCGGCTGGCTGCTCGCGGCGGCGATGATGCTCTGTGCCGGCTGCAGCCAGGTGTCGGGCGGCACGAAGGCAGCCGAGCCATCGTTTTGCTCCACTCCGGCGAGGAAAAGGCAAAGGGCATGTCCGGCAGTTTGATGCCAAGCTCCGCCGCGATCCCGGCAAAAATGCCGGAGGAGCGGCTATTATCGATGCATTCGCCCACGTGCCACACCGGCGGCAGACCCGGCGCGAGAAAGCCGCACAGCGTCTCGTCGGCCGTTTCCCGCCCCGCCTTGCTGCAATAGCTCAGCTTCATCAGCGGATAAGAGGCGCAGCCGTTGGAGAGAATGAGCACGTTGTTTTTCACCAGCACCCGGCGATGCAGCGCTCGTAGGGCACCCGGGGGTTGTTGCAGCCCACCATGTTCACCACGCCGAGGATGCGCCCGTCGCGAATGGCCTCGGCCGGCGGCGCCATGCTGCCGAAACGCTTGTGCACATATTCCTCCGAAAAGCCCACCTCCGCCTCGACTTCGTAGGGCGGGATATAAACCGGCACCCCCGGCGGTCGGCAAATCTTTGAATGCCGCGTATCACGATTTTTTCCGCCAGCGCTTTGGTTTCGCCGATGTTGCTGTGGTGACGGTCGTATTCGAAGCGCTCCGCCCCGGGCAGTCTTGCCGAGGCGCTGGTGGTGACCACCGTGGTCTTATAGCAGCGCGCCACATCCATGATCGCCGGGGACACATCCTGCACATCCGCCCCCCATGAATCGAGGGCACCGGTGCCCAGCACCAATTCCGCCGATACCGCGTTAGACGGCGGAATCACCCCGGCATAGCGATACATTACCGAGAGGCCGGAACAGCAAATGTCGTAAAAGCGGATGCCCTTCGCCCCTTGGCGCTTTGCCGGCTCGACAAATTTCTCACTTTGGCCCGCCTTCACGATTTCCTTCACCAAAAGCGGCAGATGCCCGTGCCCCGCGATGTTCGCATAGCCCTTCTTCAGCGCGCCGATGTTGACCTTCAAGGTTACCCGGTCGCCGACGCCAAAGAGCCCGTCCGTCGCAATGGAGGTCCCCACCACCCCGGAGAAGGTAAAGGCCAGGCCGCAGCGCGGCATCTGCTGCAAAATGCTCTTCCAGTCGCCGTCGGTGCCGACACCGGTCTTGTGGTAGGCCTCGAACACCTCGTGATAGGCACGGATGGGCACGAGTTCCAGATCCTTCCACACCGCCACCCGTTCCGGCGGCGCGCAGGCTTCAACGGTTCGATAGGGCTTTGCCGGATCCGGATTCGACAGATCGGCAAGCAGCGCGTTCGCCAGATCGGCGGCGATATGTTTGAGCCGGCGATGGGCTGTCGGGATGCCAAAGGCCTTTGCCGTGTCCTTGATTTTTTGCTCGCCGAGCAGCGGCACATCCAGCTTGCCCTCCGCCGCCCACTTGAGCTCGAGCATGAGCTCCCGGCCGTACATGCCGTGCTGGGCCGCGCCGGCCGCCGTCGAGCGCAGCAGATTGCGCGCGACGATCAGATCCGCATCCGCCCCGCAGATACCGCGCTTGGCCTTCGCCGTGATGCGGCAGGGACCCCTATTGCAATTTTTGCAGCAGATGCCGGCCAACCCGTAGCTGCACTGAGGCTTTTGCCTGTCAAACCGATCAAAGGTCGTGTCAATGTCCAGCTGCTTCTGCCGGCTCAGCATTTCCCACACCGCCGGGTCCGGCGTCTGTTCAATCTGCTCATCCCGATCCGGGAAAGTCTTCTTAATAGGCATTAACCGCCGCCATATAATCGCGGATAAAAGCGTCGTCGTCCGAACTGTCGTGATGATGGACCCTCGCCGGATGGGTTACCGTGGGAATGCCGTTTTCATCAAAGCCGATCAAATTGCGATGGCCGCGGATTTTTTCGATCATGGCCTCTTCCTTTTCTAATGTTTCTGAAGTATGTTGTTTTAATGCAACTGCATAAAACGACTATACATAAGGCTATTGTTTGTGGCCTGTCAATCCTATTTATTTCATATATATTCTATATTTTTAGTGTTGCTTGTCGATCCTGCTATTTTTCATCCCCGAGTGTACCGTTGCCGACATAAAAAATAGGCCCCGCGCATCGGCAGAGCCTGCAAACAAATAACGGATCCGCGTGAGCAAATCCGTTATTTGTGAAACACAGTATTCTTTTACAAGGATGGTGATCCCTACTGGGCTTGAACCAGCGACCTCTACCGTGTGAAGGTAGCGCTCTTCCAGCTGAGCTAAGGGATCATCGTTTATTATGATACCACAATTCACCGCGTTGTCAAGCATCATTCCCGCCCGCCGCCGTTTATTTTTTATTCATTATCATCTTTAATTATCCTTCGAGCATCTGAACGCCCTTGAGCAGAATTTCTTCTACAATATCGGCCATCTGCTCCGGCGTTTCCCTGGCGCCGCCGCTCAGCCAGCGCTGAAAAAGGCCAATGCAGCCGGACACCGCATAGGCATAAAAATATTCAAAGGTCTCGTCCGGATTCTTTTGATAATTCCGAAAAAAATCGTCAATGCAGCGGCGGCGCACCATCTGCCGGATTTTATCCACAAACACCGGATCGCCGTTGGGCCCCATCAGCACGATCGCCAAATCCGCATTGGCCGCCAGCAGGGTGAAAATCTGCACAAACACCGCCTTGATGTCTTCGTTGGTCATCACCGGATCCCGATGCGCCTTGAAAATAACGTTGAACTGCTCGAAAAGTTCCGCCTCCAGCTGGGCCAGCATATCGTAGACATCCCGATAATATTGATAGAAGGTCCCGCGGTTAATGTCAATCTTGTCGGCGATCTCCCGCACGCGAATTTCCTGGATCGGCTTCTCCCGCAAAAAATCAGTCAGCGCTTTCCGCAGCGCCGCCTTGGTCTTGCGCACCCGGCGGTCTTCCCTGCGTCCTTTCTTTTCCTTCTCTATCACTTTTCATGCCCCCTTCTTTTGCAATGCGCCAAACGCTTCTTCACCCGTATCGCTTTCTGCTTAGCATATCTCCCCAACGTCTCAAGCATCAAAAGCATGCGTACATTCTTTTTGATATTTCTAAACATTTTTTATTTTTTTGTTGAATAAAGAACAGTTGATAAACATCTGATTATTGATTTTCATTCCATTACCAGTATAATAAACCATGGTTAGAAATTCAACAACTGTTTATTTTTTATCTCTTGTTGAAAACTAATCGAATGATCGTTTTAACCGCGGCTTTATTTTTATCTTATTTATATCTTTAGAAAGGAATGACACTATGGCTGCATTCGGCAAAAGCATTGTCCGCCTTCGAATTCCCATTCTGATCGTCGGGCTGTTGCTCCTAATTCCCTCAGCATTCGGCTACTTCAACACGCGCATCAATTACGACGTGCTGACCTATCTGCCCGATTCCATCGACACCATCAAAGGCCAGGATATCCTGATGAAGGATTTCGGCAAGGGCGGCTTCTCGCTGGTGATCTTTGAAGGCATGAGCGACAAGCGGGTGGCCGCCATCGAAAAAAAGTTCAAGAAAATCGATCACGTGGATTCGGTGATCTGGTACGACAGCGTCGCCGACCTGACCATCCCGAAAAAAATGATCCCTTCGGATGTTTACAAAGCCTTCAACAAGGGCGACGAGACGATGATGGCCGTCTTTTTCGACACGTCGACCTCGGCGGACGAGACCATGCAGGCCATCACCCAGATGCGCCGCATCGCCGGCAAACAATGCTTTGTCTCCGGAATGTCGGCCATGGTCACCGACCTTAAAAACCTGAGCGAACAGGAAGAGCCGGTGTATATCGCCATCGCGGTGGCGCTGTCCTGCCTGGTGATGATGATCTTCATGGATTCTTACATCGTGCCCTTTATTTTCCTGGCGAGCATCGGCATCGCCATCCTCTGGAATCTGGGCTCGAATATTTTCCTCGGCGAGATTTCCTACATCACCAAGGCCCTGGCCGCCGTGCTGCAGCTGGCCGTGACGATGGACTATTCTATCTTTCTTTGGCACAGCTACGAGGAGCAGCTCAACCTGAACAACGGCGACCGCAAGACCGCCATGGCCCGGGCCATCAACGCGACCATCGTCTCGGTGACTGGCTCCTCCGTCACCACGGTGGCCGGCTTCATCGCCCTGTGCTTCATGACGTTTAGGCTCGGCATGAACCTGGGCATCGTGATGGCCAAGGGCGTGATCCTCGGGGTCATCAGCTGCGTGACCATGCTCCCGGCGCTGATCCTCACCTTCGATTCTCTGATCGAACGCACCCGCCACCGCTCCGTCCTGCCGGACATGAAGCGGCTGGCCCGCGGCATCGTCGGCCGGCGCCGCCTGGTGCTCATCCTCTTTTTAATCATCTGGATCCCGGCGACCATCGGCTACACCCACACCCAGTCGTATTACGATATGGGCGCCAAGCTGCCGAAGACCCTCGGCTACACCATCGCCCGACACAAGCTCGAAAATGATTTTAAAACCGGCTCGACCCATATGATCCTCGCGGACAAAAACCTCTCCGCCAAAAAGACCTATCAAATGGTAAACGCGGTGAAGGGTGTCAAAGGGGTGAAGGCCGTGCTCGGCGCCGACAGCCTCCTCGGGCCCACCGTTCCCGAAAGTATGATCCCCGATCGGGTCCGGGACATCATGGAAAGCAAGCACTATAAACTTCTGATCGTCACCAGCCGCTACACTACCGGCACCAATGCGGTCAACGCCCAGGTGACGCGCATCAACCGCGTGATGCACCGCTACGACCGCAAGGGCATGCTCATCGGCGAGGCGCCGGCCACCAAGGATTTGGTCACCATCGCCGACCACGACTTCAGCGTCGTCAACATCGTATCCATGGCGATGATCTTCATCATCATCGCACTGGTGCTGCAGTCCTTCTCCCTGCCCTTTATCCTGGTCGCCGTCATCGAGTTTGCGATCTTCATCAATCTGGGCATCCCGTTTTACACCGGCACCTCGCTGGTATTTATCGCGCCGATCTGCATCTCGACCATCCAACTCGGCGCCACGGTGGACTACGCCATTTTAATGACGACGCGCTACAAGCGGGAGCGCTTTGAAGGCAAGGCCAAGGGCCGGGCGGTTGAAAACGCTCTGGCCTTTGCCATCCCGTCGATCATCGTCTCGGCCGCGGGCTTCTTCGCCGCGACCTTCGGCGTCGGCATTTACTCCAATGTCGACATCATCAGCTCCCTGTGCATGCTGATGGCCCGCGGGGCATTGGTTTCGATGGCGGCTGTCGTCTTTGTGCTGCCGTCGCTTTTGATGCTCTTCGACCATTTGATTCTTAAAACCTCCAGGGGCTTCGTCGATCCCGACCGCGCGCTTTTAAATGCCGACGCGGCCTTCGACTGAGTCAAACTTCAGAAAGGACAATCCCATGAAACAGCATTTTCCTTCATTTCGAACATTGCGGCAATCCCGAGCAGCCAAAACGCTGACGGCCGCCGCCCTCGCCCTCGCGCTGACCGGCGGCACCATGGCCGCGGCGCTGACGCCGCAGCCGGCGAACGCCGCTACCGTCTCCAAACAATCTTTGACCCGTCAGGCTGAAAAAGTATCCGGCACCGGCACCGTGTCCGGCGCCGGCATCACCAAAGAAGAAACGGTCTATGTCAAGACCGATGCCACCGGGGGTAGCCCTTCCGTCACCGTGTCGGACTGGCTGAAAAACGTGGACGGCTCCGGCCGTCTTGCCGACCGCTCCGATCTCGCCGGCATCACCAACCTCAAGGGCAATGAAAAGTTTGAACAAAACGGCAGCAGCCTGACCTGGCAGACCAAAAATAAGGATATTTATTATCAGGGCAAGACCGACAAGTCCCTGCCGCTCTCGGTTCATATCAGCTATAAGCTCAACGGCAAAAACGTCACGGCCAAGGATATTGCCGGCAAAAGCGGCCAGCTCGAAATGACGATCTTCTATAACAACACAAGCACCACCGACGGCATCCACACACCCTTTGCCGTGGCCACGGCGCTGAACCTGCCGGCCAAAAAGTTCACCGACGTGCAGATCGATCACGGCACCGTCGTCGCCGACGGCACCAATAACATTGTTGTCGGCCTCGCCTTCCCCGGCCTGACCGAAAACCTTGGCCTGTCCGGACAAACCAAGGTTCAGATTCCCGAAACGGTGACCATCACCGCCTCGGTGAAACATTTTGCGATGGGGCCGACCATCACCTCCGCTTCGACCGATGTCCTCGAAAAGGCCGGCCTCGACAAGATCGACAGCTTCTCCGATCTCGACAAGGCGGTCAATCGGCTGGAAAACGCTTCGGCCCAGCTCGTCGCCGGATCCCTCTCCGCGAAAAACGGCTCCGCCAAGCTCACGGCCGGCGCCGGCACCCTGGCCAACGGGCTCACCACCTACACCGGCGGCGTGGCCACCGCAGCGAACGGCAGCGCGAGCCTGACCACTGGGGCGAACACTCTGGCGGGAGGCCTCGCGACCCTCCATCGTCAAACGCCGGCGCTCTCTCAGGGTGTCGCCCGGCTCTACGGCGGCAGTCAGCAGCTCGTCGCCGGTTATCGAGGCGACGGCACCTCAGCAAATCCCGGCGCCGTGAAGGGCGCCGCGAATTTAACTAAAGGTGCCGCCGATATGCAATCACAATTAAGCCAAAGTCTTAACGGAACAGACGGAACGAATGGCCTAAACAGCAAGCTCGCCGCCATTCAAAAAAATATCACCAATTTAAACGCGCAAAAACAATCCTACGAAAATTCATATGGTAGCATTAACGCCGTTAATACGAAAATCACAACCTTAAAACAACAACGCACGACGGTAACAAATCAACTTATTCAATCCGCCGAAAACAACGATAATTCCGCTATTTCTCAGCAACGAGGGGCACTCAATAGCATTAATGAGTCTCTTGATAAACTCAATCAGCTTTCTGCCGGATGGAAAACGCTGAACCAAGTATCGGCTGAACTACCATCGACTGAAGAAATCTCAGCAATTCAAAAACGATTGACTGCCCTTTCTAATGGCACCACCTCGCTCGCACAAGGTTCTGCTAACCTTCAAAAGGGCATCGAAGTGCTCGCCGCCGGCACCGACCAACTCAACACCGGCCTGAAAAAACTCAACGACAGCACCGGAAACCTCTCCGCCGGCGTCGGTCAGCTGGCAGACGGCAGCAAAACCCTGGCTCGCGGAAGCAAAACCCTCTCCGACGGGCTCGCAACCCTTAAGGCCAACAACACCAAGCTTAACAACGGCGCTTCCCAGCTCACCAGTGGCTCCGCCACGCTGACGAGCGGCCTCGGCACCCTTTATTCGGGCATGAGCCAGTTTAAAACCGCCGGCATCGACAAACTGGCCGGCTACTACAATCACGACTTCAAAGGCGCCCTCAGCAAACTCAAAACCATCAAGCAGGCCGGCAAGGACTACAACAATTTTTCCGGCAAAACAGACGCCATGAGTGGCTCGGTGCACTTTGTCATCGAAACGTCGGAAATAAAATAAATCAGCAACTGGACGCCCGCGGGCGTCCTTTTTTGTGCGCATCAAAAACGGCCGACGCGCGATCCGCATGTCGGCCGTTTGGTAAACCGTGTGAGGTGAAATCCTTCGCCTTACTGTTTTGGATAGAAGCCCGAGGGCGCTTCTGAAAGATTGATGAGAATATTCTTGGTTTGGGTGTAATGCTGGAGCATAACCTTGTGGGTTTCGCGGCCGATTCCGGATTCCTTATAGCCGCCGAAGGGCGCCCCTTCCGGAATCGCATTATAGGTATTGACCCACATCCGGCCGGTTTCGATCGCTCTGGCCACGCGGATCGCCCGGTTGATATCCCGGGTCCAGACGGCGCCGCCGAGACCGTAAGCCGAATCGTTGGCCATGCGGACAACCTCCGCCTCGTCCTTGAACGGGATGATCACCGCCACCGGCCCGAAGATTTCTTCCCGGGACACGCGCATGTCGTTGGTCACGCCGGTGAGCAGCGTCGGCTTCATAAAGCAACCCTTTGCCAATTCGCCTTCCGTGGCGCGTTCGCCGCCGCAAACCACCGTTGCGCCCTCCTGCTTGCCAATTTCGATGTAGCTTAAGATCTTCTGCACCTGCTTCTCGTTAATCTGGGCGCCCATCTGGGTGCTTTCGTCCAGTGGCATCCCGACTTTCACCGCGCTAAAACGTTTTACCGCCTCTTCGACAAAGCGGTCGTAGATCCCCTCCTGCACGAAAACCCGGGACCCGGCGCAGCACACTTGCCCCTGATTGAAGAGGATGCCCAGCTGCACGCCGTCCATGGCCATTTCCCAATCGCAGTCATCAAAGAAGATATTCGCGGATTTTCCCCCCAGTTCCAAAGTGGCCGGGATCAGTTTCTCCGCCGCGGCGCGGGCCACGTCACGGCCGACTTCCGTCGAGCCGGTGAAGGCCAGTTTGCGGATGTCTGGATGATCCAAAATATACTGCCCGGATTTCGAGCCGGAGCCGGTGATCACGTTAAACACCCCGGCCGGGATCACGTCCTGGGTCAGCTTTGCCAATTCCAAAACGCTCAACGGCGTGGAACTCGAGGATTTAAAAACGGTGCAGTCGCCCGCCGCCAATACCGGCGCGAGCTTCCAGGCCGCCATTAAAAACGGAAAGTTCCAGGGCACGATCTGACCGACTACGCCGATGGGCTCGCGCAGGATCAGGCTCATCGTGTTGCCGTCGAGCATATTGGCGCTGCCCTCTTCCGCTTGAATGCAGCCGGCGAAATAGCGGAAGTGCTGCGCGCTCATTGGAATATCGATGGCCAGGCATTCTCGGATCGGCTTGCCGTTATCTACCGATTCAACGGCGGCCAGAAATGCTTTGTTTTCGTCGATGATATCCGCCACCTGATTGAGGATTGCCGCACGTTCGGCTACCGTGGTGTTCTTCCAAGTACCAAAGGCCCGCCACGCCGCTTTCACCGCCTCGTCCACATCTTCCTTGGTTGCTTGGGCGCAGGTCGCAAGCGCCGCGCCGGTCGCCGGACAGCTGGTCGTGAAGGTCGCGCCGTCGGAGGCGTCCTGCCACTTCCCGCCGATATAAAGCTGATACGTTTCTTGTAATGTCGGTTTGTTCATTTTTTCTCCTCCCATTTGTCGAAAAATTTTCTCATCAATATTGTATACCGACATTAAAAAGATTGGCAATCATCGTTTGCAATTTGTCAAGATATCGTTAGATAATAGATTGTTAATACTATATCTTGTTCTTTTTGAAAAACACACACCCTCCATCAGCCGGTAATATCAAGGTTCTTCAAACGACATCCATTTGCGTATTTTTTATCAAATGAAACCCGTTTATTCATTTTTCAACGGTTTGTCTTTTCGTGTCAATCATTTCACAAATTTTCGCGCGTCTTTTTAAGCTTGCTTGCGGTTTGAATGGGCGTCGGGTATAATATTCATCGTTTAATTTTGTTTTATATGATTGTCAGCACATTTTAATTTTAGGAATCGGGAACTCCATGGACATCATCAAACGCTACGGCGATCTCATCAAAAAAAAGATAGCCGACAGCCCGGCCGCTGGCCGCCGCCTGATCGATATCGGCCTGCACTACGAAACTTTTATGAAAAAGCATTTTGCCGACAAGGCGCTCCCCCGCCCTTATGCGGATCTTAACGTGCTCGCGCTGAAGAGCATGCTCGACGCGCTGGAGCATCCGGAGAACACGGCCTGGGTGAATCTCTTCACCCCGGTGGAGATCCTGCAGAATTTCGACATCAATTGTCTGTCCATCGAGATGATGGCTTCTTTTCTCGGGGGCTTCGGCATCGAAGATTGGTTCATTGGCCAAAGCGAAGCCGACGGCATGGCGCCGACGCTGTGCTCCTATCACAAATGCTTTATCGGCGCGGTGGACAGCGGCCTGATGCCGCCGCCCGCCGCCGCGGTGACCACCTCCACCGTCTGCGACGGCAACGTGCAGACCTTTCGCCGAGCTGCAACTGCCTGCCGCGTCCCCCTGACGATTCTCGACATTCCCAACGAAACCTCGCCGATGGCCATCGCCTATGTGGTCGAGCAGTTGCGTCATTTCATCGTCGAGCTGGAAGAGATTTGCCATCGCCCCTTTAACAAGACGGCGCTGCAGGCGGCCCTCGACCGGGAAAACCGCTCCTTCGCGGCCTATGATCGCTTTCTCGCTGCCCAGCGCGGCCGCTATTATCCTTCGACATTGACGATCCAGATGTTTAATCTCTTTGCGAGCCATCTGGCCATCGGCACCCCCGAGATCCTGCGCTTTTACGAGGACCTCGAGCGGGATGTGGCTAACCGGCCGGCCTTTAGCGGCAAGACCATCTTCTGGATCCACCTGCTGCCCTTTTATCAGGAAACCCTCAAAGGTTATTTCAACCTCAGCCGGGATTACCAGATCCAGGCCTGCGACATGAATCTGGATTATAACCGCCCGCTGGATCCGGCCCATCCGCTGGAATCCCTGGCTCAAAAAATGCTCGGCAACATCTTCGTCGGGCCCATCGAGCGGCGCATCGCGGCGGAAAAGGCGCTCATCGCCAAGACTGGCGCCGACGGCGTGATCGAATTCTGCCACTGGGGCTGCAAGCAAATGGCCGGCGGCGCGGGCCTGATGAAGGAGGCGTTTAAAGCCGGAGGCATCCCCACCCTGGTGATCGACGGCGACGGCATCGATCGGCGCAACAGCCACGACGGCCAGATCAAGACCCGGCTCGAAGCCTTTTTCGAAATGTTGTAAACCGCGATCGCGATGCGATCGCCGTTCAGAATCGAGGCAACCATGTTAGGTTATCTTTGCAAATATACTCCTGTAGAGCTTTTTGAAGCGATGGGCGCGCCTATGCAGCGCGTCGATCCCGACGTCGCTCATTTCAACCGAGCCGACAGCCTGATGCACCCCAATGTCTGCTCCTATGTGAAGGGCGTGCTCGAAACCTTTGCCGACGCGGTAACGGTCACCCCCGAGCTCGAAGGCCTGGTGCTCACCGCCTGCTGCGACTCCGTCCGGCGTCTGGCTGATGCCCTGCGCGCCCAATACCCGGATAAATTCTTTTACCTTCTCGATGTTCCCCGAAAAGTCAACAACTTTGCCGTCGGCCTTTACGAAGAGCACGTGCTTGACCTGATGCATGCCTATGCCGCCTTTACCGGCCGTCCCTTCGACAAGACCGAAACCGAGGCGGCCCTGCGCCGTTATCTTGAGGCCCAGCCCGAAACGCCGGCAGCAGCCCCCACCTCCAATGCTGATCCGAATCGCATTCGCGTCGGCCTCATCGGGGCCCGGGCCAATGACGCCGTCGCAGAACTCCTCAAGGCGGGCGGCGCCGAGGTGCTGTTCAACGTGACCTGCAACGGTCTCGACCGCCGTTTTGCCCCGGCGGATCTGCGCGGCTATCTCGAGCAGATCCTTTGCCAGTTTCCCTGCATGCGCATGGTCAGCGCCGCCAATCGCTTTGACTATCTCGATGGCTTCTCGGACCGGCTCGACGGCCTGGTCTATCACACCGTGCAGTTTTGCGATCAATACGCCTATGAATTCGCCGAACTCAAGGCCCGGGGCGATCTGCCGGTGCTGCGGGTCGAAACGGATCTGACCCGCCAAAGCTTCGGTCAGATCAAAACCCGCATCGAAGCCTTTATCGAAGAGCTTCGCGCCAAAAAGGGGCTGATGCGCGCGGCGCACCGGCGTCCCGCATTCAGAAAGGACAAACCCATGATGATCGTCGGCATCGACAGCGGCTCCACCTCCACCAACGCCGTCGTCCTGAACCAAAACAAGCAGTGCATCGCTTTTGATGTGGTGCGCACCGGCGCCAAATCCATCGCCTCTGCCGAGCGCGCCCTCGGCAATGTGCTGGCCAAGGCGAACCTTGCTCGGGAAGACCTCGCGCTGATCGTCGCCACGGGCTACGGCCGGGTCAGTCTTCCCTTTGCCGATCAAAACGTCACCGAGATCAGCTGCCACGGCAAGGGCGCGCATTATGTGAATCCGGCCGTTCGCACCATTCTCGACATCGGCGGTCAGGACAGCAAGGCCATTCACCTAAGCGCTGCCGGCGAGGTGATCGATTTCGCAATGAACGACAAATGCGCCGCCGGCACCGGGCGCTTTCTCGAAATGATGGCCCGCACCCTGGAGGTCAGCCTGGACGAGCTCGGCGCTATCTCCCGGCACTGGCGCGAGGATATCCGCATCGCGTCCATGTGCTCGGTCTTTGCCGAATCGGAGGTGATCTCGCTGATCGCCCAAAACAAAGAGAAGGCCGACATCGCCCACGGGGTGCACGCGGCGATTGCCGGCAAGGCCCTCGGCCTGATGAAGAAGGTCGGCATCGAGCCCACCATCATGATGACCGGCGGCGTCGCCAAAAACCCCGGCATGGTGGCCGTGCTGGAGAAAAAACTGGGCGAGCCGCTCTTCATCGCCGACGAGCCGGAAATCATCGGCGCGCTGGGCGCCGCCCTCTTCGGATGGGAGAGCCTGCAGTAACGACCGCGCTTTTCTCCCTGAAAATGCACGCGCGCCGGCGTCGACGCTTGAAAATCTATCGGACGCCCAAACCGATCAGAGACCGATGCCATCGGCTGCCTTTGGCATCGCGGTTTTGCAGTCCCGCGGCCATCGACCTTGCCGATACGCCCTGATCTCGACTGCTTTCATTATGAACATGGTTTTTATTAACCGCCCCGGCGACATCCTCAAGGTGGACCGCTTTTTAAATCACCTGGTGGATCCCGCCCCGGGTGCTCACCCTCGGAGTGTCCGGCATCGTGACGGCGCTCACCACAGCCCAGCCCCTCTGCGTGCCGATGGTTTTCGCCAAGAAGACAACTTCCGTCGCCTTGACCAGCGATGCTTATACCCGTCGAATTTTTTCCTTCACAAAGAAAAAATTTTACGACATTCGCATTGACCGCCGTTTTTTAAACGCCGATGACCGCGTGCTCATCATCGACGATTTTCTCGCGGTGGGCCAGGCCCTTTCCGGCATGCTGGATTTATGCGCTCAGGCCGACGCCGCTGCGGCGTCGCCATCGCCATCGAAAAGGCTTTCCAGGGCGGGGGCGAGCGCTTCCGCAGTCTGGGCTACGACGTGTATTCTCTGGCCAGAATCGACCACTTCACCAATGACGGCGTCGTCTTTTTAGAAGAATAAGATTATCCACAGCGAATATCAATTATTGCAACCATATTAAAAATAATTTCTGTATGTCCTTTTGAAAACCTTTTACTTCAGCTTGAAGTTATGGTATTCTTTTTTCAATATTTATAATTTTATGGGAGAAACCATTATGATTGACAACGCTACTCAAAAATTTATTCAAGCTTCAGCCGAAGTTACCTATGTGCCTGATATTCCAGCGGATACAAAACTTCATTATCAAAAAATTCCACTGACACAAATCGCTGCTCTCGGCACCGCTTTTTCGCCACTCATCACTTCTTTCCAAGCAGCACGGCAGGCAGTCGGCAATGCCGCAATTGGTGGAGAAGGGCTTTATCGTGTCACTTTTAATGGGAAAGCCGGTGCCTTGGCTCGTGCAAAAGACGGCAGTGGCTTTTTGGGTAACGTAATCAATCCCGGCCATGGTGTCAATGGGTTGGCCAGGTTAAAACCTGCCGCCACTTCAAACGTATTTCCGATGGTTTATAATCCTACCATGCTTTTTATGGGACTTGCACTTATCAGCATTGATCAAAAATTAAATGCTATTCAGGAAACACAACGAGAAATCTTGGATTATTTGCGCGGACTTCAAGTCGCACAAATTCAAACAGACTTAGATAATCTCAACAGCATATTAACCGGCTATCGCTACAATTGGCAAAGTGAAAAATTCATCACCACCAAATTGATTGTCGTCCAAGACGTCAAAAGAGATGCCAAGAAAAATATAGCTTTTTATCGCAATCAAATCCAAACGCTTAATGACAAAAAACAATGGTTGCATTTCAATCGGGATTTAGATGAACGATCCTCAAAATTGCAGGAATGCTTCAAATACTACCGCATGGTCATGTATCTTTATGCCTTTTCCGCTTTTGTCGAAACGCTCTTATTAGAAAATTTTGATGCAGGCTATTTGAATCATATTGTTGACAATATTCAATCGTATGAAAAACAATACGGTGAAGATTATGAAAAATGTTACACTAAACTGGAATCTTATGCCAATTCTTCCGTTGAATCCTCTTTCCTTTCTGGCGCAGCCCACTTCAATAAAAAAGCAGCTAAAATGATTGCTAAAAATACTTTTTTCAATCAAGGTCCCATAGACGAAATGTTGGCTTCTGTCGGTGAACAACTCGATCAATTAGGGAAGGATAATACAATAAAAACCATGACTTCTTTTCAAAATAATCATAATAAAGATGTCGAAATATTTGTCGATAAACTCCAAACCCTCAATGTCCTACATAATCAACCAACAACTTTACTTTTTGATGATAAGAATGTTTATATCGATGATTCACAAAAATGAAAAAAATTAAATATCTGTCAAATCATTTCAAGCAATATGTTTTATATCTTATACAAAAAAGCCGGACATAATGTCCGGCTTTTTTACGCGCTTCCCCGTTCAAACCATCGCTATCCTTCTTTTCTCATCGACTTAGGGATTCTCCTTGAAATATGCATCCAGCCCGTCGGCAATTCCTTTCACCATCTTGGCTTGATAGGCGCTTGTCTGCATGAGCCGATCCTCTCGGAGATTGGTCATGTAGCCCACTTCAATGAGGGTCGTTGGCACCTTGGCCCAATTATTGCCCGTCATATTATCTTCCTCGGTAACCCCGCCATTCTTCGCCCCCGTCGTCCGGCAATAAGCATTCAGTAATATTTGCGACAACGCCCTCGATCGTTGGTAGGTTGCCGCCGTATAGGGATTGCGCCGTGTGATGCAAATGGTCATCGCCCCGCTGGGCGAAGAACTGAACGAGCCATTGGCATGCAGGCGGATAAAGGCTGCCGCATGGGCATTATTCGCAATCTGTGCTCTCTGCGCGCAGCTGATCGCCACCCGATTGTTGTCCCGCGTCAGAATCACACGATAGCCGCGATTTTCCAGTTCCGGTTTGAGTTTATTGGCCAAATTCATCATGAACGCGTATTCCATGACGCCGGTGGCTCTCCCCCGAGTCCCAATGGTATCTTTGGCTTTGCGCGTTTTAGAGCCGGGGCCAATCGGCTCCGTTCCCGACGGCATCACGGCCGAATGTCCCGGATCAAGCACAACAATTTTTTTCGCTTTTCTAAAAGCGCCGGTACTGCTCCCCGGTGCGGGACTGTTCTTGGGCAAAAACTTAATCTGGATAGCCTCCAGTCTAAAGGCAAAACCCTCGGTGCCTGCGCTGCCGCCGTTTTTGGCCCAGCCCATCCAGCCAAAATGCTGGGCGTGCACGCGGTAATACACATCATATTTCGCCGCCATCTCTCCACGCAAATGAACGGCGATCGCCTCAAGCTGCAGACCGCGGCCGCTGGTTCCGGCCATGGCCCCGTCCGATTGCAGCCCCTGCCAGCCAATATTCTGAACATGCACCCGGTACCCAATGCCCGTTCCCAAACGCGACTTGATCCGGATGGCCTCCATGCGTTTGGCTTGTCCGGAAGTCCCGGCCGTGGCCCCGTCGATCTGCCAGCCCTGCCAGCCGATATTTTGCACATGCGTTTGATATGACACCAGAGGTTCGCGGAAGGCATTCGCCGTGTCTCCCGGCGCCGGTTCTCCACTGGAAACCATCCTGATCTGAATCGCCTCCAAACGATAACTGTAGCCTGCCGTCCCTGCACTCTCTCCATTTTTCGCCCAGCCGAGCCACCCGAAATTTTGAGCGTGAACGCGATAATAGATATTGTATTTCTGCTGCAAACCACCGGTCAGCCTGATCTGAATCGCTTCGAGCCGCAGGGCACGCCCGCTTGTACCGCTCATGCTGCCCGCCGGTGTCCAGCCGGATTCCCATCCCATGTTTTGAATATGGGTGCGGTATTCGACCCTGCCGGCCGCCTCTCCCGTCGTCTCGATCCAAATGCCTTCAAGGCGTTTGCTTTCTCCGACAGTTCCCGACGTCTCGCCGTCCTGCCGCCATCCCTGGTCGCCCGTATTTTGAATATGCGTGCGGTAGCGCACGCCAACCGGACCGCCGGCCGCAAAAGCCGAAGGCATCACAACCCCAAACACGCTGAGCATCATCAAAAACAATGTTCCCATCAGCACCTTTGCCCATTGTTGTTTCATCTTCAACCTCCCGGAAATCGTTCCATCTCCTTCTCTAATTATTATAAAAAATCGGCGCCGCATTCTCAAGACGTTTTCATTTTTAATTTAAATCGTCGGCCGCCGTTCGCTCTGAAGCTGCCGAATCCCCATCGCCGCTCCGCCGAGAAGGGCAAACCCCGCCGCCACCTCGAGCGGATAAAGCCGCAGAACAGATGCGGGAAGCAAAAACGGCAGCAAGGCCACGGCCCCCGCCGGAGGAAAATAAAGCCGCGCCCGGCGGGCAACCATGAGCACTAAAAACAGCGCCGCTCCGGCGGCTACCCACCCCGGCAGACCGCCAGCAATCATAAAAACCGTACGGCAGCCGGCGCCCAGCACAGCGCAAATCGCCACGACCGCCCAACACACGGCCATCCGCGCGCCTGCCGGGCTCTCCGGATCGGCAATTTCGGCCGCGCCCACGATAAGCGGCGGCGCGATGAGCATCGACGCGTGCAGCCGTCGGCCGATGATGCCCAAAAGGATCACGGCCATCAAAATGCCCCCGAAACGCGGCCATTGACGCCGCGCATCATAATGCCACAGCCTCTGCATCAGCGGTCTGCGCATCCCCGCTTTTTCAAAACACCATTGCCCCAACGCCACCAGTAAGACCAGCGCCGTCACCGAAAGCGGATACACCCAGGTGCGCACGCCCAGCAATATCGGCAGGATCCCCGCCGAAAACGCCGGATAAAAGGTAACGTGCAGGGCGAGCAGCAGCCCGGCGATCGCCCCGAAGGCCAAAGCGACATTCGCCAGCATCGGCAGCGGTGAAAACCGCACCAACAGAATCCCCAGGATGCTCACCACCGCCATCAGGGCGCATTGTTTTTTGCGTCCGACGATCCAGGGCTGGCTCGCCGCCACCCAACCGCCGATGGTCAGCGCGGCGATCTCCGGAAAGATCACCTCCGGCTGGCGAAGGGCCTCTGCCGCGGCCACCATCCCGGCAACAACGGCCACTGCCATCACATCCGTCTGCCAATAATGGCGAATCCATTGTCCTTCCGGTATTGCTTTGCGCATTGTCTGTCTCCTCCAATCGTCCGGCTTTCTTACTTTTAACTGAATGCAGCCGAGGCCGCACCGCTTTTATGCTATAATAAAGGCATTCATTTTTTGAAAGGATCTTTTTATGCTCAACATCATTAAATCCATTATCTTCGGCATCGTGGAGGGGATCACAGAATGGCTGCCCATCTCCAGCACCGGTCACATGATTTTGCTCAACGCCATCTGCAAGCTCAATGTCCGCCCGTCTTTCCTCGCCATGTATCTGGTGGTGATCCAGCTGGGCGCCATTCTCGCCGTGGTCGTCCTTTACTGGCGAAAGCTCTGGCCGCTGCGCCGCCGGCGCACCACGAGGGACCCGGAGGGTCAGCTGGTCGTCGATCGGGAAACCATCACCATGTGGCTGAAGATTATCGTCGCGACCATTCCCGCCGCGGTGATCGGCGTGCCCTTCGACGATTTCTTTGAATCCCTTTTTTATAATTACTGGACCGTCGCCGCAATGCTGATCCTCTTCGGGATCGCGTTCATCCTCATCGAAAATCGCAACCGCGGCGCAAGACCGGCCAAAACCGATATTGCTGAGTTCACCTATCGCGACGCCATTATCATCGGACTCTTCCAGCTCATCGCCGCCGTCTTTCCTGGGACGTCCCGCTCCGGCGCAACCATCGTCGGTGCCCTGCTCATCGGCATCTCCCGCACTGCCGCCGCAGAGTTCACGTTCTTTCTGGCTATTCCGGCGATGTTTGGCGGCTCGCTGATCAAGCTGCTCAAGTTCCATCACTTTGCCAGCGGCGAACTGGGCATCCTGCTCATTGGCATGATCGTGGCCTTTGCCGTTTCGATTTTCGCCATCCGATTCCTGATGCAATACATCAAGCAGCACGACTTCAAGGCTTTCGGCTGGTATCGCATCGTGCTGGGGATCATTGTCCTCGGCTTCTTCTTAATCGCCGGATAAGCTATCTTTCATTTTAACATTTTTTAAGCGCGGCTTCGGCCGTGTTTTTTATTTTCGCTAAAAAATATTCACCTTCCCGTCCGCCGTGAAGGGCTTCGGCACAAATGCCTCACACAAAAACGCACCCGAAGGCGCGTTTTATTAGTGTATGGTTTTACTTTGTGCAACGTCGTTTATTCGCCGCAATGATTAACGCGAGCACAGCCAGGGATGAAATCCCAAGTCCCGTGTAAAAAGGTATTTCGGATGCGTCTCCGGTGCCCGGTCCTTGATCGGCTAAACGCTTGGTTATCGGTTTTCTTGTCGTCCCCGCATTTGAACGGACCTTCTTCCACTGCGCAAACAAAACCGTATCCTCGTTTAATGTAAGAGAATTCCCAGGCCGATAATCCGTCCCGCTGCCGTCGGCTTTGGTATTCCAGCCCGTGAAGCGGTAACCGTCTCGTTTAAACCCATTCGCTGCAACTTGAAGCCCTTTGCCCATGAGCCCCTTAATGGTCTCCATATTGCCGGATCCGCCATTGGCGTTATATGCCAGTTTGGCTTGACGGGCGACCGTCAGCGATATCCCGTTCGCATTAACCGCGTCCTGCCCGCCGTCAAGCTGTGTCGCATACCAATTCATTCTGACCGGAACCCCAGCGCTGTAACTCAGTCCGCAGCTCATATAGCACGACGATTCCGTGGTCTGACTTCCCATGCTGCCCTTGATCGTCATCTGCTTGATGGCCTTGTTATCATTGACCTTCACCCCTGGAATTTCCAGTGTATAAATATCCGGCATGCCGGTCACCACGGCATACAGACAGCCGAAATTAAACTGGGAGACATCACCATAGGATTGGCCCTTATAATTTTTCGGCGTTTGAAGGTCCATGGTGATGGTGATCTTTTTCTGATCGCCGCTCAATTCCGCCTTGCTCACCTTGAAAACATAGCCCGACAGGTCATAGTCCTTCACATCGGTATTGTCGATATGAACCGATGCGTTTTTATTCACCGCGGCCGATCCGAAATTATCCCGCAGCTGCAGATTTTTTAAGCTGTTCGCCAGTTCCTTCCCAGATACATCAATGCCATCCGGGATGGTTACCTCGGCGACAAGCTGGCTCTTTAGATTTTTTATGCCGACAACATCCAAGCCGCCATTGCCCATATAGTTCAAATATGTCTTTACAGCCGTATCGTTTGAAATTTCCTGCTTAATGCTTTCCAAATTCTTCTTAATGCCGCTCACATCCAGCTTTAAGCCAAGGGTGTATGTGCCGTCGGCCGCTACCGGATAAACGGCATTGCTTTCCGTATCGTAGCTGCCGTCAGCCTCTTTAATGAGGATATCCCCCTTAATCACATTCTGGGGCTTGTTATATTTCTCAAAAATGGCCGTCATCTTCATATAAGCATTCAATTTAAGCAGCTGCTCCTGCCAGCCCGCCGCCCTAACCGGCTGCATCCCGGAAGAAGCCGCAAGGCCTATCAGCATTGCCAAAACAATGGCCATGGCCGCGACCATTGCTCCTATCCGTTTCTCCAATTTTATCATCAAAACACCTCTAATCTTTTTTTAAGATTATTTTAACATACACTTGAACACAATGCACGATTTAAAATCTATCATTTTTATGCCGCTTCCTGCATTTTTCAGCTGCCAGCGCCGGATCTTTCCAAAATATATCGCATGATTATTTCATACGCAATCGTCGCCCATATTTTCGGAATACGATGGCATCGCAAACTGTAAAATAAAATCTGATTTTCGATTGCCAAAGCATGCAATCAGCCGCGTCGCATTTGTTTGAATCCTGACCATCCCTGTTCGCCGCCACGCATCGATGACCGGCTTCACCATCACCGACATCCAAGCATAAAACAAGACTTCCCGCCGCCGTAATGGCCGCGAGAAGCCTTGGTGCGTCCTGGTCTGTTATTGCCGATGTTTTAACTGCGAAAGGTACTCATCAAACTGAACGCGTCTTTCGGCATCCGCGATATGATCCGGATTCGGCATATGGCCAACCAGATAATTTAAAAGAGAATCCCTGGATGCATACGCAAATCGGCCATCTGCATAACACCATTTGCAATGGCCCTCGTTAAAACTGCCGTCCGGCTCTTTGCTGATCACGCCGTCTTCGGACAACGGCATTCCGCAGCACTGACAAACGAGCTGTCTCGGACTGTCGAGCAGCGTATTGATCGATACATCCAATGCTTTCGACAATAGCTTAAGCGTTTCCGTGTTCGGCTGTGTTTCCCCGGTCTCCCAGCGGCTGACAGCCTGCCGGGTGACCATCACGCGCTCTGCCAGCTGATCCTGCGTCAGCTGATGCTTCTCCCGCAGATTTCTGAGGATCTCTTTGATTTCCATAAAGCGGCTCCTTTCAGAATACATGGATATATTTCTATTATGATTTCCCCACGACGCCAAAACAAGCAACCGGCTGTTGCGGTCTCATTGCTTCTGCGCCATTATGCGCAAGCCTTCTGTCCGCTTTGGCCATCGTGGCTGGTGACGGTACGATCATCGCAGTGCCGCCGCTCCTTTGATCATCAAGGATTTATTCTCCCACCGTCATCCGATAAGCGCCATCACCCAGATCATCCCTGCCTGATGCCATCACGCCCGATGTGCCGTAATCATCGCATAGCTGCTTGCATTCACCGTGATCATGCAGCCGTCGCCATGGACATACCAGTTTTTGCCCCGCTTCCCGATAACCGCCGAGCATCTTTGACCGGCACCGGGCGGCGGCATCTATTTCCGGAAGCCCGAGATTTTTTATGATGCGCATTGCGCCCATCCTTGTCGTGTGCAGTTTATCTATATTTTTGATCAAAACGTTATCCATCACTCAAAGCCATCCTCTATTCCTCGGTCTTCTCGCTCACGATCTTAACCCCCGATATTCTCATACGTTTTTACGGCACCGTTGACTTTCTAAATGGCAAGAGAGAACTGTGAAGCCTCTCATTTTGCCTGCTTTGCACCGAACCATCAAAAACAGGTCAAGACACTTTTTTGATGTGCAGCTTGTCCGACCGGCATTCTTATCCATATCAGCGTTTTTGTATCTCATAGGATTCGTCGCCATCGTTCGGGTTATGCCGTATGACATTGTAAAAGGGCGTCTTATAGATAATCACTTCTTTAACTTTTTCGTTCCAGCTTCCGGCAATATATTCCCTTTCATAGCAGAATCTCGGAGGCTGATGATAAGACACAACCCCTACGTAATCCGTCAAAAGAAAACCCGCCGCCAGAAAAACGGCGATTCCCGCCAGACAAAGCACTCTTTTCCCGAAGCCTTTGACGATTCTCTTTAAGAGCATACCGGCACCTGCCAATAGCAGTCCTCCTCCGAGTACGGCATAAATACTGCCCCAGCTGCTGTCGCGCGGAAAAACCGCCAATGCAGACACGATGACCGAGAGGCCGAAGATGCTCAGCATCGCGCCGATCGTCACACCTTTTTTCACGTTTACTTCCTGTTTGCCATATTCGGCCATTTTTACGGCTGTTTCTTTCGCTTCTTCATGCATCTTCTCGCTTTTCCTTTCTCCCTCTACGATTTCCGGAATGCTCACTTCATAAAACGCCGCAAGTTCCGCCAGAATGCTGAGGTCCGGCATATTGACCCCGTTTTCCCAGCGTGACACCGTTCTGGACGAAACATGAAACTGTTCTGCCGCCTGTTCCTGCGTCATATTTCGGCCATTGCGCAGCGCTTTCAGAAATAAGCCAATTTTCTGTTGATCCATTCCCATCCTCCTTTTGCGGTCAGTATACGGCAGCGCGGGGCGAAAGGACACGACAAAAAGCGAGAAATTGCCGTATTGAGCGCGCCGGACAAATCTGTCCGCACAAAATAAACAAAACCATACTGCTGTCACGTTGCCTCTTTGGATCAGCGCGTCAAAATTGGGGGGGCAGCGTCATACTTTTTCCACGACGCCTTCACGCCTCGGGGCCTATTGAACTCTGCGTTTGATCTCGGCCAGCACGCGTTTCCCTTCATCATATTCCTCATAAATCGGACTGTGTGCAGACTTTTCAAAAACAAAAATTCCCTTTTGCGGCGCCGCAATCAAATCATGGCATGCCTGCTGCAGGGAAGCACAGCAGGTGCAGTCATATTTGCCGACAATAAAAAGCACGGGGACGTCTATCTTCTCAGCACAATGCTTCGTGTTGCCTGTTCCACTCAGATATATCCCGATCATTGATTGCCCATCCTTTCTCACGGCAGCGGCGCTTCCATCAGCGTCTTCAACATGATCATAGGCGGAAGGCCGCCATTAGCTGAACCTATCCGTCTGTGGTTTCAATAGATAATGAAATATCGCCAGATCAGGGTTTTGAGTTCGTCGATCGTCATCCGCTTCGTGTTGCACCGACCATCGAGGAGTTCCTCCTTCATTCTCGCCCACATCGCCTCACAGCGTGCATTGTCATGACATCTGCCGCCATCGCTGTTCATGCTCTGTACGATGCCGCAACGGCTCAGTTCGGCACGATAGATGGCGCTGGTATACTGGCTTCCGCTTTGAGGCGAACGTTCTCCTTTGCCAAATCACGGTTCTGCCGGCGGAGCTTCTGTACCTCCTCTGTAAGGCTCATAGCCGTCTCAGGGGGGTGTGTACCAAGACCGAGATCCAATCGTCCCTCGTTGCCCGCCTTGCTCCATTCGCAGGGCGTGTCCACGTTGATGCCGAGCTCCTTGGCCGCTTTGCTGAAGCCGATTTCCCGGCCGAGCTTTACAGCCTGGATCTTGAACTCTTTGTCGTAAACTTTTTTCTGTGCCATTTTGATCTCCATCTCCTCTTGTTTTCTTATAATTCCGTGTAAGAGATGTGTCAAGTTTTATGATACAACACCAGATCTTCAAAATCCTTTACCTGAGGAATCAGAACTTCAACTGCTTCTTTCAGTTTTCCTTTCCGGCTTGTACCTGTCTTTTCCGTCTGATACTCAATATAGCTTTTTCCTTTGCGTCCTTTTTCCGGAGTAATGACCGATAAGCCGTTTTCATAGCATAAACAGTCGCTAATATTTCTAATCCCGTAGTAGCTTCTTTTATTGGAATTATATTTATGATAATCCACGAAATTGACGGCACAAAAAATGATGTGATTATGGACATGCCCTTTATCAATATGAGTGGTAAGGACATATTCATACTGTCCTTTCGTGACTGCGTCCGCAAGCTGCTTTCCGATCTCATGTGCTTTTTCAAAGCTGACCTCTCCCGGTTCAAAGGA
>NZ_JAYFFI010000005.1:0-116526 GCF_036289405.1 Pseudoramibacter faecis
TGCTTTTCCAGGTTTTATGGTACTATTCTCTTTTCTATGACCTCGCCGCCTGAAGCGACAGCTTCTACATCTTACCAGGACGTAATGATTCTGTCAAGCTTTTTTTAAAGTTTTTTCAGCTCATCGCCCGGCCGCCGCCCGAAGCGGCAACGACAGCTATTATACGCCCCTTCCTTCATCCCTGTCAATCCCTTTCCTTTATCTTTTTCGGTCTTTTTCGCGGCGCAGGGTTTTCCTGCTGTTCGCTCCGGGTGCGTGATGTCTATTATATCACGTTCCGGCGAAACGACCAAACCTTTTTTCATTTTTTAATAGCTTCTTTGCGAAAAAGGGCCGGCCATTGGCCGGCCCTTAAGAGACCGTCAACCTTCGCGATAGCTCACGCCGAAGCTGCCTTCGGGGTAATGCCAGTCTTCTATCAGTTTGCCCATGGAGAGCACCCGACAGGTGCCGCATTCTAAACAGCCCAGGTGACTGAACTGCACTTCGCCGTCGATGTATTTGTAGCAGCCGGCGGGGCAGGCCAGCACAACCTTGCGGATCTCCGCCTCATCCTTGTACGCCTTGTTAATCTGGATATGAGCATTTTCTTCGTCGGTATGGAAGAGATCCAGCGCCAATTTGTCGTCTATCGTCATTTTTTTCATTTAAAACGCCTCCAATACGGTCGATGCAAAATCCGTCAGTTCCGCCACGCTGGTGTGCGATGCCACCGCGTTGATCATGTACATGATCAGGCCCATTTCCTCCTTGCCGTTAACGGTGAAGGCTTTAGTCGCAATGTCGTCCACCATATCGGGCACGTCTTGGAAGATTTCCCGGCGGGAAAGCAGAGTCGGGAAACCCTTGTAAGTCTTCATATCCCGCATGATAAAGCTTTGGTTCACCGCTTCCGGATAACTCGAAAGGACCTCGGCGCTGAAGTCGCTCTGGGCGTGAGCCTTGATCACAGCCTCCGCGGCAAGTCTGCCGGATTCGATGGCAAAGTCCATCCCCCGGACGGTGTAGCCCAGGTTGATGACCATCCCCGCCGCGTCCCCGGTGAGCAGCACACCGTTGCGGACGAGCTCGGGCACCATGGCCAGACCTTCTTCCGGCACGAGATGACCGGAGTATTCCACAGTCTTGCCTCCTTCAATATAGGGCGCAATAGCCGGGTGTGCCTTGAAGCGGTCGAGCATGTCGGGCACAGCCACATCGGAGTGACCGATGTCGCTCAAAGTCGCGACGATCCCAATGGAGACACTGTCCTTATTGGTATAGAGCAGGCCGCCGCCGAAGCCGCCGAGGGTAGGATCGCCCACAGTCAGCCAGGACATGCCCTCCTGCCCGCGCAGGCCGAAGCGCTCGTTGATCACGTCCTCGCCAAGCTTGATGACCTCCTTGGCGCCAACCGCCACCTGATGGGGCTCCAGCTCCTTGGTCATACCCAGGTCTTTGGCCAGCAGGGCATTGACCCCGTCGGCCAGAATGACCACATCGGCTTCCATGATTTCGCCGCCGGCATCGATGCCGATAACCTTGCCGTCTTCCACCACGCATCGATCGACGCAGATGGAAGAGACCACCGCGGCGCCAGCTTCTTCGGCTTTTTCAGACATCCACTGGTCAAATTTAGAGCGCAGCACGGTATAGGACGCGTCCTCCGGTGTAGCGCTGAGCTTTTCCGAGCTAAAACCGATATCCAGGCAGCTCTTTTCGCTCATGATCGAAATTTTTTCGTGATTGACAATTCTTTCAATGGGGGCTTCCTCGGCAAAATTGGGAATGATCTTCTCCAGACTGTGGCCGTAAAGCCGCCCGCCCGTCATGTTCTTATCGCCGCAATGATCGCCGCGCTCGATGAGAAGCACCTCCAGACCTTCCCGCGCCAGCACGATCGCTGCTGAACAACCGGCCATGCCGCCGCCAACGATAATCGCGTCAAATTTATCCTCGCTCATGTTCTCTCCTTCTTTTATTCTGATGATCTCCACGAAGCCGCCGCTACTTGCACCCGCAAAACATCATGCAGGCACCAAACAGAAACGACCGCTCCCCAATGGCCCGCAACCCGATCGTTTGAAACAGGTCGACCATGTCACGCTTTTTTAAAAATTGTTCCGTCGATTCCCACAGCCAGCGATATGCCTGGCGATGACGGCTGCCGCCGCCGAGAATCGGCATGATATGCTTGAAATACAGTCGGTAAAAAGGACGCACCGGCCCCGTCTCCGGCACCAGGGAATCAAGGCAGTAAAGCCGTCCCCCGGGCACGAGCACCCGGCGCATCTCCCCCAGCACCTGAGCGTAATCCTCGGTGTTGCGCAGGCCGAAGGCGATGCACGCCGCCGAGAAGCTCCCGTCCGGAAAGTCGAGATGCATGGCATCCCCTGCCGTCCAATACAGCCTGGCCCGAAGCGCTTCCGGGGTTTTCCGCCGGGCCACCGCAAGCATGTTCTCCGAAAAATCCACCCCGGTGACGGTCAGATCCGGCCGGCGTTCGGCTAGGCCGATGGCGATATCTCCGGTGCCGCAGCACAGATCCAGCACCCCCTGCCGGGGCAGCGTGGTCCTGGCCAGTTCCGCGATGAGAGCGGCTTTCCATCGTCGCTGCAGTCCCAGGCTGATGCGCCGGTTACCGCCGTCATAATGCTCCGAGATGCTCTCGAACACGTCGTGCACCCGCTCCCGCTTGGCGGGCGGCGCGTCCGGTTTTACATCCATCCGGTCACCTCCGCGAGCGAAGCTGCCGCCGCCGCGAAAATGCAGGCGCCCCCCGCCAGCGCGTTGGCCTTGGCAATGCCCTGCATCTGGCGAATCCGCCCCTCAGGCTGAAGCCTGGTGTGAAACAGCTGCCAAAAGGGCCGCCTGGCCAAAACGAACACCCACGCCGGCGCCAAAAGCCCCCAGGGCCCGAAGGCCACCCAGGGCAGCGCCGCCAGGGCGACAATCCACAGGGCCACACCGAAGTGATAGCCCGCCACCGTCCGTCGCCTGCCGAGCAGCGCCGGCAGGGTCCGCCGGCCGGCTGCCCGGTCCTTTTCAATGTCGCAGCCGTTGTTGGTCATCATAATGAGCCCGATGCCGATGACAAAGGGCAAACTGATGAGCAAAATCTCCGGGTGAAGGCGGTTGTCCGCCGCCGCGGTGATGCCCAGAGGGATGAATCCCCCCATCACCCCGCCGGAAACGACCTCCCCGAAGGGCAGCCGAGACACGGGCGCAGGACCGGCAGAATAAAGCACCACCACGGCCCCGCCGACAAGACCCACCGCCAGGGGCGCACCGAGATTCGGCGCAGAACCAATGACGCCAGCTAAGGCACCAGTCGCGAGAAAAGCCGCCCCCAGATACCTGGCGTGAACGGGATTGATGTTTTCATACACCAAGGTCGCGTCGTTTTTCGCCACGTTATCGGTCACCTGATCAGTGCCGCTGATAAAATCAGCGTAATCGTTGAGGGTATTGACCGCTGCCTGCATGAACACGCAGGCCAGCACCAGCAGGACACCCCGCCAAAAAGCCAGAGGCCGGCCCGCCTGGGCACTGGCCACCACTGCGAACACCGCAGGACCGACGGAAGCCACCCAGGTGTGAGGGGCCGCCAACTGCAGTGCCATCCGGGGCGTCAGGCGATTATAAGACTTCATCTCACACCTCCAGTCGGGCCAAAAATCGTTTGATGCGTTTCAAGCTGTGGCTGGATGGAAAGTCGTCGAGAATGGCCGTGGCCTGATCCCGATACGTCCGAATGGCCTGCCGGGTCTGCTCCAGACCGCCGCAACTGTCGATAGCGCCGCGTACAGCCACAATGCCTTCAAAATCCAGCGGCGCTTCCCGGTTGGCGGCAAGCAGAGGCCGCAGAGCCGCCCCGGCCTTGTCGTCCGCCAGCGCGATGAGCAGCGGCAGGGTGTAAATCCCCTCCCGGACGTCCTGGCAGACATCCTTGCCATCCTCCAGAGGCGCCGCGGTGAAATCCAGCAGATCGTCCCGCAGCTGAAACAATATGCCCAGCAGTTCGCCGAATCGGGCCAGCCGCTCGATCGCTTCCGGCGCGCAGCCCCCCGTCATGGCTCCGATGCGACAGGCCGCCGCAAACAGGGCCCCGGTTTTGCCCTTGATGTTCTCAAAATACATCGCCTGGGTGGCGTCCGGCCGGTGGCGCAGGCACGCCTGGCCGATCTCCCCGGCGCACATCTTCTCGATGGCTTCGGCCAAAACGGCCCCGGGCGCGTTGAGCCCATCCTTCAGCTGATAATAATTAACCCGGGCCATGATGAAGTCCCCGGCGTAGACCGCCGCGTCCTTGCCATACCGGCTTTGAATGGCAGGCTTGCCCCGGCGAAAGCGGGCGTCGTCAACAATGTCGTCGTGAATCAGCGACGCCAGGTGAATGAGCTCCACCATAGCGGCCAGCTCCACCGCCTCCCGCCGATGGGCGTGCCAGGCGGGGCCGAGGCTCGCACAGAGCAGCAGCAGCCGGGGCCGCAGCATCTTGCCGAAATCGCTTAGGGTGTCGTCAAGAACGAAGCCCACCGGCGTTCCGGCGAAATCGTGGGCCGTCATCCGGGCAATGGCCGTCTTCACTTCCTTCTGCCAGCGGTCGCCCGTCACATCGAAAACGACGAGTTTGGCCGCGGCGTTTGTCTGTCCTGTCATGGTTGTCTCCCCCGGTGCCCGGCCGGTTTTAGACCAGGCCGCGTTTTTCCGCGATGATTTCGGCCGTGTGCTTCACGTCCACCGGCACGTCGCGGGCGTCAAGGCCGCCTTTGATCTGCATCATGCAGCCGGGGCAGTCCACCGCCACGCAGTCGGCGCCGCTGTCTTTAATATGGCCGACCTTGCGCTCGACCAGCGGCGCGGCCACTTCGGGGAACTGAACGCTGTAGGAGCCGCCGAAGCCGCAGCAATAATCGCATTCTTCCATTTCCTTAAAGTTCACACCCCTGGTATGCTTGAGCAGCTCGCGCTGTTCTTCAAAAACGTGGAGGCTGCGCTTGAGGTGACAGGAGTCGTGATAGGTCACGGTGACGGGTTTGCCGTCGCCTTCGTCTGCCAAGCCGCCGAGCATATAGAAAAGCTTGCTGAAGTCGTAAGACTTGTCGCTGAGTTCCTGGGCTCGTTTTTGCATCTCGGTGCCTTCCTCGAAGAAGGTTTTGTAAAGGCGCAGCTGATGGGTGCAGGATGGGCAGGCGGTGACAATATAATCGTAATCTTCCGCGTGCATAGCCTCGATGTTCATCTCTGCCGTCTTCAGCGCGTTAACCGTATCCCCCATATTGGTGGCCGGGCAGCCGCAGCAGGACTGATCCATGGGCATTTCCACCAGATAGCCCACCTCGTTGAGGTTGGCAATGACAGCCTTGGCCACATCCACATAGACAAAGTCGAGGAGGCAGCCGGCAAAGAGGGCAATTTTCCCCTTGGGCTCAGGCACGTTCTGTTTGATGGTTGGGAAGATATCCCGCAGGGGCATCTTCGCAATTTCCGGAAAGCTTCTGCCCTCCGTCAGGCCCGAAAGGAACATGGGCAGGTGACGGATCATCGGCTGTCCCTTGGTAAAGGGCGCCTGAGCCACCGAAGCAATGCGCAGCATCGAATGGAAGAGCTTGCGGTCGCTGACGGCGTCAAGCGCAAATTTGTGAATCGGATCCTGATGCTTTGCGACGCTCTTTTCCCGCAGCTTCAGGATCATTTCCGCGATGTGCAGGCCGCCGCCGCAGACTTCGTTGCAGCGTTTGCACTGCAGACAGATGTTCTGAATCTGATCAGCCCGATCCTCGGAAACCAGGAAGTGGGTGAGCAGGGTTCCGATGCCGCCGGTGTAGACGTTGGAGCCGTAAACATGGCCGCCAAGCAGGGCGAAGGCCGGACAGACGTCCAGGCAAGCCCCGCAGCGGATGCAGTTGTAAATTTCTCTGAAATCTTTGTCCGCCAGAATTTCCCGGCGTCCCGGATCGTCCAGGATAACGACGTGGAAATCCTTCGGAGCCTTGGTGTCGGCTTCCTTATCGGTGCACACTTCCGTCGCCCCGGTATACATCGAAATGTAGGATGTAATGCGCTGGGCGGTGCCGTTGCGCGGCAGGGCTTTGAAGATATAGCGCGCGTCCGATAGACTCTTAACGAATTTTTCAATCCCGAAAACATAGAGATGGATTTTGGGCAGGGTCCCGACCATGCGGCCGTTGCCTTCGTTGGTCATGGTAAAGACGGTGCCCGTTTCCGCCACGGCCACGTTGGCCCCGGAAACCCCCATATCCGCATGAGTGAATTTATCCCGCATAACCCGGCGGGCGGTTTTCACTTCCTCGGAGATGATGGGTTCATTTTTTTCCTTGGTGTAGTCCGTAAACAGATCTGCCACCTGTTCTTTATTCAAATAGAGCGCGGGCATGACCATGTGGACCGGGGTTTGGCCGTCCAGAGCGATAATGAATTCGCCCAGATCGGTTTCGTCGACGGTGATGCCGTCGTCCCCGAGGACCTGGTTCATGTGAATTTCCTCCGACGCCATGGATTTGGACTTCACAATGGTCTGGACGCCCTTTTCTTTCACGAGGTTGCGCACAAATTCCGTGGCTTCCTCGGTGCTCTTGGCGTGAAAAACGTGGCCGCCCCTGGCGGTGCAGTTCTTGGTGAACTCCTCGATCATTTCGTCCACGTGATCCGCCGCGTAGCTCTTGACTTCTTTAATCTTCTGCTGGGTCTCTTCGAAATCGACACCTTTGTAGGAATTCAGGCGCCTTTCCGGATAAGTCGCACAAAAGTTTCCCAGGGTTCTCCCGAGGGTCTTATTATGTAAAGCTTCTTGGATCTCCTGCTTTAAAGCTTGGTTTTCCTGGGTCGCTTCGTTAGCCATGATTGATTACCTCCTTCTCTGTCCCGACGTCACGCGTCGTCCACGATGACGGCCGTCAGTTTGATGGGTCCGTGCACACCGACCGTCCCGACACATTCGATGTCGGCCGTCCGGCTCGGCCCGGTGATAAAGCCGACATAGGCGGGCAGTTCCGGCATTTCGCTCAAAATATCGAACATATCGTCGTACAAAGGAACGATGGTCGATCCCTTGACCACACCGATATAGTGCTCCGACATAGTGGCGATGATCCGGCCGTCGACATCGTCACTCATCTGCATCATGGAGCCGAGCTCCGCGATGCCGTAGCCGTTTTCGGTCACGCCGCCCTTGTCCGTTTCCGCATTCTTGCGGACATGGTCGGTGTGGACCGTCATCCCCGCCGATTCGAGGGCGGCCTTTACACCGGCCGCTTCAAACAGCGGCGACTGCCCCAAACACAATGACGAAATGCCGTCCTTTTGATAAATATCGGCGATCGTCTTCCCCAACTCATCCCTTGAAGTGCGGACACATTCACCGTTGACCCCTTCAAGGTTTTCTTTAAACCGCTCGTACAATTCCTCCGAAAACATGAGTGCACCCCTTTCTTGATTTGTGCGCGCTGTTAATGATCCGTAAAAATCGATTATCCCGTCGCTTTGAAGCCATCACCTCCCTCAATGTGCTGCTGCGGATTACAAGAAAATATTGACGGTGCCAATAACCGCTCCGAGCAGCGCACCAAACCACACCACCATCCGCAGTTCCCGGGCGACAATATCGAGGACCAGGGATTCCACCTCCCCGGCGCTCATCAGGTTCATCTTCCCGGTGATCTGGGTCACGATGTCGATGCTCTCGACGATAGGCCGGACATTTTTGCGCATGAAGCGCAGATAAACCGCCTTGATTCCGTCGATGAGCACCCGCTCATTTTCAAACAATGCCTCCGTGAGCCGCTCTACCGGCTCTTCCGCCAGGGATGCCCCCTCCTCGGCAAGCATTTCAGCGATGAGGGTTTGTCCCTCCGACGCAAGCTGGGCTTCCAGCTGGTCGGCGATGGGGCCGGCATAGGCCGTCGCCAGATTGCCCATGAGCCGACTGGTTTCGCTTTCGCTCATGGCCTGAGCGCTGCTGATGACCATTTTGCGGGCAGTGCCGGAAGCCACCAGTCGATCCCGAATCCGGGTCGCCAGGGCCGCCCGCATGCGGGCGGCCGCAGCCTCGGGCACGGCCGGTCCCAGTTCCCCCATCGTCCGGGTGCTGTGCAGCTCTGCCGCCACCTGGCGGGCAATCTCCTCGGCAAAGGGCTCCGAAAGAAAGACGATCTCCAAATCGTCCCAATTGAAAAATTTCGCGAAAACCGCTTTGCCCAAGGCATCCGCCAGTTGAGCCTTGCGCCGGGGAATGATGCCCGGCGTGAAAGGCACCCGCCGGCCGAAAATCATCTTGGGCGTGAGCGGGCGAAAAAGCATCTTGATAGCGATATAGTTTGTGATGTAGCCAATAACGGCCCCGATCAAAGGGGGCACAATCCAATGGATAAGCAACATGTGGTTCCTCTTGAAAACAGCTAATAAATGCAAAAATAGTGCTGAAAAAATCGGGGGCCAGTGCCTCAGCCCGCCGCAAAATTCACAGAAGGTGGTCGGAACGGATTGAAAGTAAGGACGGTCAGCCGTCAGTTGTGGTTAATTGGTCCGACCACTTGGTTATCATTATATCCTCTTTTGAAAACATATGCAAGAAAAAATATTATTTGAAAAATCGTATACACATTCCTAATTTTTTTTTAACATTTCTATTCGGACATATTTACCCCGCCAAATTACCTTTGGAAAAACCAGTTTTTTCACAGAATCCGATCCGATCCGTCCGATCTCCTCCAACACATCCCGCAGCATCGGGGCAACTCGGATCCAATGGTTTCAAATCGGCAGTCTTCATCCCAGCTATCCCTTTTCCTGGTCTGAAAAATACCGATTTTTCGCATAAAAAAAGAGCTTGCGCCGAAGCGCGCTGCTCTGAGTAAATGGCTATTGCGGTTGCAGGCTGTTCACCAGGCTGCCGTCCAGCCCCACGACCGACACGCTCCAGAGGATCGGCTTGCCGCTGGCCGCCAGCGCGTTTTTCGTCGCCTGCTCGAGACCGCGGCAGCAGGGCACCTGCATGCGCACGATGCTCACACTTTGAATTCCGCTCTGCCGGAGGATAGCCGTGAGTTTATCGGTGTAGTCTCCGTCGAATTTGGGACAGCCGATAACCACCGTGCGCCCCTTTACAAAATCCCGATGGAAGCTGCCGTAGGCATAGGCGCTGCAGTCCGCCGCAATGAGCAGCTTCGCCCCGTCGAAATAAGGCGCTTCGGGATTTACCAGCTTGATCTGCACCGGCCACTGACGCAGCTCGCTTTCAGCCGGGGCTGCGTCGGCCTGCGGCTTGTGCTCGAACATCTGCGCCGCCGCTCCCGGGCATCCCGACGAATTCGGATGCGCCTGGGCTCTCAGGCTGCCGGCCCTTTGCCTAATGCGGTCCAGCCGCGCGGCGTTGGCCGCCACAGCGGCCTCATCATAGGCCGCGGCCTCCCGGGTTTCAAAGGTAATCGCTCCGGTGGGGCATTCGGGCAGGCAATCACCCATCCCGTCGCAATAATCGTCGCGGATCAGCCGGGCTTTGCCGTCTGCCATCTCGATGGCGTTTTCGTGGCAGGCCTCGGCGCACAGGCCGCAGCCGTTGCATTTGGCTTCGTCGATGTGAATGATTTGTCGCTGCATGATTTCCTCTTCTCTAATAGATTTATTTGTACTGATTTCTGTTGATAAACGGTGTCCCCCAATAAACAGGGAGACGCGGCGCCCCCTGTCGAACTCGGATATGAACCGGGAGGCAAATCGCTGCAAGGCTATCATAACCGCTCCGGCGCCGAGACGCTGTTGGCATGCCAACATTTTTGACGGCGGATCCAAAAATCCCGATGCCTGCCGCGAAAGGCGGCCATGAAAAAAACGGACCGTCAATCGACAGTCCGCTCGTGCGCTCTGCACCGGTCCCTGCGCCGCCCGGCGGCCAACAAGATCCCGCCGACGGCCAGGCCGATCATCAGCACCAATAGCGCCAGGTTAGCGTTAAAGGCCTGGTTTTGTGCCCAGCGGCCGAAATCCACCCGAGTCAGGAAGAAACCCCGCCGCCCTTCAAAGAGCAAACGTCCCAGATCCCCCAGCAGCGCCAGCCAAAGACTGAGGATCCAGGTGATGAGGCCGGCCTTTGTCAGGCGGCCTGCCCGGGGCAGCTTTGCCGCGAAAAGCACCAGCCACACCGGCACCACGAAGAGCGTCGCCGCGAGTGCCCCTTCCCGGCAGCCGGCCGTATCACCGCTCACCAGCGTCACCGCCAGAATTGTCAGATACAGCCAGAGGGTGTCCCAAGCGACGACGATCAGCGCCTTTTGATGCGCTAAAACCGGCGGCAGCGCCGCCCCCCGCACCACAAAGGGAAAAAACACCAACGAGATGCCGAAAATCGTCCCGGTGACCACGTCGATGATCGAGCCGCCGTCAAAAAAGGCAATCACCAGCACTTCGGTGAGCACAATGGCCATCGTTGCCGCGACGATCGCCTTCGCCAGGCGATTCCGCCTCGCCATCATCGGCACCACGGTCAGCGATGCCACCAGGGCCATGGCCGCCGCCAGCACCATCGGCACGCCAGCTTCCGCTCCGCCTGCCAGAGCCACCACCCCCGCGATAATCACCGGGATCATCAGCAGGTCCGCGATGATCGCCCCGGCTCGCCAGGCCGTTCGCTGCTGTGCCTGCCGGTGCCGGGTCAAAACCCCCCTCTTCTCCGCACCGACCGCCGCTTCGATCTCCTCCTTTTTCAAATCCGTCGCCAGCCGGCTGCACGCCGGGCAATCGGCCAAGTGCGCCTCGACCAGCGCGGCACTCGCCTCGCTGCACACCCCGTCGACATAAAGGGGCAGCAGATCCCGCACCACCGCGCAGGTATCCGCCGATTGATCTTGCCGTTCATTCATTTTCTACCATCCTTTCCTGAATCTTCCGCTTCGCCCGGTGATAGGTTACCCGCGCCCAGTTCTCCGACTTGCCGAAGATGCGGCCGATATCCGCGAAGGAGAGTTCCCCGAACACCCGCAGCGAAAAAACTTCTTTATAAGGCTCGTTCAGATGGTGAAGCACCCGGTGGATGCGCAGCGCTGTGTCGTGATCCGCCACCCGGGCCAAATGATCCGCCGTATCCGGCGGCGCTTTCTCCGGAAAGGGCGCCCGCCGCTTTTCCTCTCGAAAGCCATCCATCGCAAAATTTTTGGCGATCGCAAAGAGATAAGTGCGCTCGGAGGCGTCGCCGCGATAGGCGCTCCCCGCCGTCATAGCCTTTACGAAGGTCTGCTGGGCGATCTCTTCCGCCTGAGCCGCGTTTTTGGTGAGGCTCATCGCGTAGGAATATACCTGCATGTAATACGTTTGATAAAGCTTCTCGAAATCCGTGGCACTCCCCTCCTTTCTGATTTCCCGGCGCCGCCGGGCGCGTCTGCATCGGCCTTATAGGCATTAGACGGCGACGGGCGCGTTTCGTTACAAATTTTTTTGTTTTTTTTAGCCACCCACACTCCCAGGCATCAAAAAAGGCCGCCCGGTTTCCGGGCAGTCTTCATGCGGAGCGTTGTCATGCGCCGTCAGCGTGTCAGCCGGACATCGGTGCCGCCGCCCGGACACGACCGCTTATCCATTCGTTAATGCCTGATTATCCCTGCGCTTCTCCAATGAGCGCCTGATACCGCCGCATCAAAGCCGCGACGGTTTTGCTTTCGCTGTACCAATGGTATTTGCGGCCCTCTTTGGCATAAAAGCCATATTCCTTCATCAGCGTACAGATGCCGCAGGCGTAAAATCTATCCTCATAGCCGCTCCCATCCGCATAGGGCAGATAGTCCATATTCCATGAATACGGATTTCGGTCTGCCGCTTTTAAGGTCGCTGTTTCCTTCGTCTCCCGAATATCTTTATCCGTGAACTTCTGCTTTCCCATGATCCGGCAGAACCACCGGGTCGGCGGGTTCATCATGGCGTTCGCATAAAATTCCGTGAGGCTTACAACATCAGGTCTGGTGCTCATGGCCTGCAGAAAAGCTATCAGAAGCGCGCAGTTCACAATATTCACATCAAACTGGTCGGCTTTTTCAAACTCTGGCAGTTTCGCGATAACCTTTTTGTAGTTTGACCTCGCGGCTGCAGTTACTCTTTTTGCTTCGGAGGATGTCAATCCGAGGTCGGAAACCAGATGGTTCCGAAATGATCTGCGATACAACACCCACATTCCCCACGGAAGGCCGTCATACTTCATTTACTTACCCCCAGTCTGAAAGCCGCGAATTCACAACTGAACCCATTAACCAGCCTGTCTATCAGCGGACCTACTGTCGATGGTCAGGCTTGTTTTGCTTTCAAAGTTTCAGTGTTTTTCTGCAGAACTCACGGATCTTCTGTATATATTCATCTGCCTGCAGGATTGTAGCCATATGCCCGCCACTGATATACATGATATCGGGATCATGCATCAGTCCGACAAGATCCTTCTGCATTTCTCCGCCGAAGAAATCTTTGTCGGGGAGGATCAGGAGGATCCTGCCCTTTAGTCGGGCGAAAGTTTCTGGCGTTACGGGCATCTGGTGCATGACATCGGCCAGAAGAGAGGAAATATGCACATCCTTTTCCTGCTTGTAATCACGAAAAATTGTCTCGAACATATCCTGAATATACGCCACATCCTTTGGGTCGCTGCCTTTGGGCATATTGTGCATTCCGGCTCTGATAAGCCTGGGCTTCAGCTTCTCATAGTTACAGCGTTTCATCACCCACAGCATAATCGGAGCGAAAAAGTATTTCCTGCGGAGACTTTTAAGTGTCTGCTCATCCATACCCCCGGTTGAGATCAAGACAAGACCGCCTACGTCCACGGAATATCTCTGTGTGTAGATCTGAGCGATCATACCACCGTCACTGGCGCCGATCAGAACAGGATTTTTAAGTCCGAGATCTTCAAAAAACTTGTGCATTCCCACCACAAGTTCCTGATTGCTCTTGAATTCCATCGGATAGTCAAAAAGCAGTATCCGGTAATCTTCCGAAAGATTCTCTACATACCTCATCCACATCTCGGATACATTCATCCCGCCGTTCAGAAATACAAGCGGTGGCCTCCTCTCACCGCCGACCAGAATATAGCGAAAAGTTCCTCCACCGCTGACGAGGGTCTGGTAAGGATATTTCTTTATAAATATATTCAGTTCTTCCTGATAAGTCACTTAAGCACATCTCCTTCTGCATTTATAAGGTGTCTTTGTAGCCAGACCGACACCCCTGAATCTCAAGCGACACCCCTGCGAGGGCAATCGTTGAATTGTATCAAATTTTGAGTCTTGTTTTCTAACAAGACGTTATCTTGGATACCATGCCCGTATGTGCTTATAACCCGGAAACCGTGCTGTTTTCGGGCTTTTCTGCGTTTCAAAGCAGAGCGCGGGATGGCGTTTCCGGTTCTGAACTGATATGCGGTTGCGGCTGCCATTGCCAAAAGCGACACCCCCATTCTACTATCGTTGAAAAGTATGGGTAACGTTGAAAGGTATAGGAATCGTTAAAAAGTTATTTCTTGTAAGTGAGAAATTTGAAATCGTCCACGCCGCCATAAGCAAATACGGTCCCCAGTGGATATCCCTTTCGAATGTCGAGGTCAAAACTCTTCAAAAGAAAGAGAATATCATGCAGGCCGCCATTATTGTAAATGGTTGATTCATTCAGTATATGGGCATGCTGCGTAATTGCCTGATCCAGCTCTGTAATTTTTTCCCGCAAATCATGATAGAGAGCCCAGTAGAGCATGTCATGGAAGTACAACGGCAGCTCATTTATTACGCTTTCGTGCAGATGAATCATTTCATGAAGCAGAGTTGCATCATCTTCAGCAACCTCCGGAGAGAGGCAGATGATTTGATTCTGGTGGTCGTAATATCCCTCGCGCCCATCGAGCGACTCGATTTTGGTCTTGAAAAATGTATAGCTAAAATATTCTAATGACTCAGGTCTTGGAGCCTCATCATCACGCCATTCATCTGAATCTGCAGATTTACTCTGACACTTTATTAGTTCATAAGATGCTGTTCCCGGCTCAAAAAGCATATCTTCGAACAGGTCGGAAAACTCATCCATTTTGTCAAAAAGTTTTCTTTCAGCTTCAGAAGCCTGCGTATAATACCAGTCCATGAAAAAACTTTCATCCATATTCATTTGTGTCACCTTGGCATAATGCACTATTCATTATTCTTTTTTTCAATTTCCTTAAGAGACCGGCCGTTCTTATCTTTCCACGTCTTCGGCCCGCTTACGCTGTATCCGAGTACAAAGTCAGCAGCAGCGGATGAGCTTGAAAAGAGCAAGTCCTCGGTAGTCGTCAGATCCTTCACCTTTTCTTCTGAGATCCATTTATCGCGCAGTTTAACTATCCTCGCATTTAATGACTTGGCGTTCATCTTTTCGTTAATCATGGCACCCTGTAAAACCACAAAGCCCTCTGTGGTTGTCTTCCCAGTTGCCTTTGCCGCCCCAGTACTGATGTAAAGAAGGTCGTCATCATCTGAGGGATTGGACGGGCTATGCTGCAGTAGCGGTTCAAGAACCTTGTAACCTAAGGCGTTAATAATTACCTTGATGTCGTCAACAAATTCCTCCATAACGGCATGATCGGATTCCTTCATAACAGTGTTCTGATAGGTGTTCTTCGTCAGCACCTTGTACCGCTTACAGGACTTAGCAATTTCAACGAGTCGGTTTTCGAGATATCTTATCAGAGTCTTGTTGAGATCACGCCCTATGAAGATGACAGCTGTTGTCCAGTAGTATTTTTCCTTATCTGCTTGATAATCTCGCAGGTGCTGGATGAGCCGATCCTTGACATTTTCCGATTCTCCGATATACACGGAATCCGTGTCATCGTCTTCTTTGCAGAAGAGGAAATATACCCCTGCCTGCGTGATATCATCACGCGTACAAGACTGCACCTCGATGCGTGGTATCTTGATGGCTTTCCCATTCCAGTTTGAAAGTTCTGCTGTTACCAGACTGTCAGCCGTTCCGTTGACAAGGAACAGTTCTATTGTCTTTCCGTAGGGCATTATTCAATCCTCCTTGCCGTATGTTTTTCAATCATTTTCACTATTGACTTCAAAGATCTCCGGCGAGTTCTGCCGTATATAGATAACCTCGTTACGGACATCCGTGTTGCCGCAATCGGCAAGAGCCGGACTCAGCTTCAATTCTCCTGTGCTCCCATCTTTGATAACGTACTCACGATGGTCTTTTATGTAGCGAGCTGATTCTCTGGAGAACCCGCTCCTCTGTAACAGAACCGTGAGTGGATTTGTTGTCCCATACTCCACGAATTCATACCAGTTGTTTCTGTCCAGTGCCGCATCGCCTTTAATCTTTCGATATTCGTTCGAGAAGCGGAGGAAATAATTTGCAATGCTGTAGAGGATGATATTTTCTATTACTTCAAGTGTGTCTCCAAATACAGCATTATGATCCACATCGGACTTAGGATTGTATGTAGTTGGAGGGCCATACTTGTTAATCCAAAATGGATATGGATTTTGAGCATGATACTCCAGCGCTCTGTTCATAATGAATTTCAGGCCGCCGCCTTCCATCCATTGGCAAAGGATTACAGCATACCAGCGCCTGAGTGAATCCTTGCCAAGGGTGCTGGACTCATACATATCCCATCTGAATACATTAGCAAGTTCATTAAGGAAGCCAAGTACATCTTGATATCTGAACTTTCCATTGACCAGCTCAGGATAGTGAAGGGAATTGACCTTTCTCTTGATAGCAGCAATGAGACGAGACGTCTGATCAACAGATGTGTTGATATCGTCATCAGGCTGCACAACGGCATCCTTGAAAACCTCGCGTATATGCTCTTCATCGGCCGGTGTAAGGAAATCCTTAAATTCTCGTCGAACGAGAGTGTCTCTGTCGTTGACGATATCGCCTTGGAGAATAAGCGCAAACTTGCGCATCATCTGATAAGACTCTTCAGATTGCGTTGTCGAGTCGGTTTCACGTTTCGGAATTTCTGATTTCCCACTTTTTAATATCTCAGCAACGTACTTCTTTTCGATGGGCCTCAGCACCTTCGGATCGGTGGCAATGGACAAAGATTGCGCGGGTATTTCCTGCTCAAGCATGCGGACGTAATCATCAGCTTTTATCTTGCTGTCCTTCTCGGAAACGAAGAACACATTCCCGTAGAGGTTAAAACTGATTCTTCCGACACGGCCAATCAGATTGCGGAAGTCTATGGCGTTCATCTCACTTCGTGCTATCTTGTTCTCCATAATGAACAGGTTGCCCGCTGGAAGGTTAACGCCCTCGAGCAGCGTACTTGTGCAGAACATGACCGTGATATTTCCGGATTGGAAAAGCTCCTCGATTCTCGCTCTTATTGAAGCTGGCAGATAACCGATATGGTAGGCAATGCCATAGCGAACCATGTCGGCGAGATAGTACCATTCATGGACTTCTTCCTTGATATCCTTTGACAGGGATTCCAGGAGCGGATCGTTTCTGGAACCATATCGTTTTATCATCTCATAGAAGGCATGAGCGGCATCAACCGCTTTGTCCCGGCCGTTGTAATAAACGATGCTCTGCTTGCGCATGTTGCTGGGCATTCTGCTGTTTTGCGCTTCAATGGAAAGCAGAAAATCATTCAACCCAATGCCTGCCATACTGACATTAGCTACTTTGATTCTGCTCTGACCATCTATGGCGTGTTCGTTGTACACCTCAATCTTTCCGTTTTGAAGATCTACAAGGAATTTTATCTGTACAACGGGAGAATAGGTGATAGCCAGGGCATTTTCGTCGCCCTCGCCAGCATTCAGCATCAGCCTCAGATAGACGCCGGGATTCGGTATGTTGGGTGATGCGAAAATGAAGTGAGGCTTCTGCTTCCGATGAAGGAGCATGTCGACGACCTTGTAATAGAAAGGTGCACGGCTGTTCTTACCGGATAGTTTATGTGCTTCATCGATAAACAGATAGTCTAAGTCAAAGCCGGGTTTAGCTATCAAAAGATACAGGAGCCTTTCCGGAGTCATGACAAGGATGAAGTTTTTGTTCTCCTCCTCCAAAGCTATATCGCTGGCGGCGGTCACTACGCTGTAGTTGTTTCCCGACAGGTAGTTGACTTTTTCTGTGTTCTTTTCTCCTCCGAGATCATCAATGACTTTCGCGCGCACTTCATTTATCAGAGCCTTTGTCGGGACAATGAGCGCGTAGTTCTTGTGCGCACCATTCATGATCTCGTCCTTGATGAACATGCGCATAATAAACGATTTGCCCATCGAAGTCGGCGCTGAATAGCTGAAGCAGTCGTCTGTCAGGTGGTCATAAGCGATTTTCTGTGCGCCGAAAAAATGCTCGCCCGGTTCAGCCGGGATAGAGAGGTATTCGTCGCGAAACTGGCTGAAGATTTCCTCAAGCGCGCTGGGCTCGGAATAATCCTTGTTCACCAGTTGGATTCCCTTATGGTTCCCAACGCTTGAAAACACATCTCCGGCGTAAAGCTTAACAAGCGAATCGCCCGGATAAAGCTCGTTCATCAATATGACTATTTCCTGCGCCCATATTTTATGCGAGTCTGCTTTCTCAGAATCATTAGACTTGGCGAGGATGTCCGCAAATCTCAGGACATCGGCTTTTTCCTTATCGTTAAACAGTCTGGCATAACGTTCCGGGTCGATGTCAAATACACTCATTCCATATGCTTTAAGAAGCTTGCTATACAATTTCCCGAGATACGCATTGCTGTCAATATTGGAGAAGATGGCAGACCCGAGTGTTCTTTTCTCTTTATTCATAGGTCGACATCTCCCTCCATGACATGCTGCATGATGGCACTCCGCTCTTTTTCAGCCCGATTCAGGGGAAGCGTAAAGAAGTAAAATGAGTGATTCTGTAAATTATTGCTTCTAATCTTCTCAGCGATGTACTCCTCATGGGCACTGATATCGCGGATCATTTTCCGATGCATGCGTTCACGGAACTGCGCGTCACTATAGCCATCCGGATTTAATCCGAGCGAATATCCGAGAAACACACCGAAAGAAATCTCATAATCAGCATTTCGATGTTCTTCTGGAATAATGCAGCTTGTCAGAACCTCGAGGTCATCCTCTTCAAAGAAACGATCCAGAGCAATTTTCTCAACAATGAGCAGTTCATCGTCCTCATGAGAAGCGATATGTTCTATTTTTTGAAATGCTATGTCTATTGCGTCCTTGATGTTGCCTGTAACGCTGGATGCGCCGAAAACCATCTGGTTCGAGAGAATCTTGTCGCCGTCCTTGCACAGAAAATGGATGCCATCCGTTTCGCTGGCATATTGCGCCGCATCCGTACTGAGTTCAATTTTGCTGAGAAGCTTATACGCCTTGAGTTTCTCCTCCAGAAAAGCGTAGACCATGATTTCACCGAGCGTTTCTCCTGCATCGATATTTCTGGCCTTCGCGCTTTTTCTCATTGCTCTCAGTGCCTGTTGTGTTACGACATCGGCGTTTCCTGCTTTCTTATAATTTTCCTGCTTCGCGCGGGAGAATACATACTGCCCGATATTGAGCATGGTGAATTTCTCAAGATCGGATGTCTTGATATTTCCACTCCGCACATTAAGGCAAAAAAAGCGCAAAGAACCTGGGTGGAGCATTCCATTGATGGTTTCGGAATGCTTCACCTCTGTAAAGTAATCGTCAAAAGTCTTGTCCTTTACAGTCTTCGATAACTCCACGCCTTATGCCTCCTGGCTGAAATTACTTATTTGCCGAGCTTCCGTCCTTTTTCCCTCCATAAGGTACTTGATCCTCAGCTACCATTCTGTAAGAAGAAGTCAGATCATCCGTATAGCTGTATCCCTTGGACTTTCCCTTCACGAGTTTCGGCGACTCCTCCGGCATTTCATACGGCTTGCCCTCCTTGTTATAAGTTAGATTGAAAACCATATTCGTCAGCCACTTCTTGAAAGACGGATTGTCCTGGAACTGCTTAAACAGCTCCATGTTGTCCGCCATGATGGAAAAGATGACCTTCTGCAGGGCGCGTTCGCTTTCTGTGCGGGCTTCCTGTTCGTCGGAATTTTTCATGGCGTTCTGATACTTCTCATCGCGGGAAACCATGGCCGGAATCTGAAGGATCTGCCGCTGCACGTTGTCGGCGTCATTCCACTGGATATTGCCGAACATATCATTGAAGTCAGAAATAATCTTTGACAGCGGATCCATTTCCGGTTCTACGATATGGCCGACCTTTCCGGCGGGTACGGGAGCGATTTCTGCGTCCTCGTCCTCAAGCTTGATGGAGATAGCCTCCTGTGCCTCGTTTCTGTAACTGTCCAGGTCAACTGCCTGAAGGATGCCCTCGGATAGATCATCCTCGCGCGGTGACGGCAGCTTCGGTATCAGTAAAGTCAGGAATACAGACAACTTCTCCCAGTCTACATTCCCGTAGGGCAGGATAGAGCCGAGAAAACCATATGTGCGCACGAATGACTTCGCCGCGCTCTTGAACTTAATCTGGTCGTCTGTTTCCAGCTCATTGTAAATAGCAACGCATGGATCAAGCACCGGGTCAAGCCGGTCACGCTCCGCACCGCCGAGGAACAGGTCGACCACGTGCTGCACGTCATTCTCATCGTACACCTGATAGCTTTCCATCAGACTGATGAGGTCATATAGCTTGTTCGGGTCGGTCTCACCGGAAAGAATGGTTGTCCGGTAGAACTTCGAGAAGGCGTCCTCGATGGTTTTCGTCTTGTTGGCAAAGTCAAGGACATACACTTCATCCTTGCCGGGGCACGCCCGGTTCAGGCGGGAAAGCGTCTGTACCGCCGCAATATCATAAAGCGGCTTGTCTACATACATGGTCTGGAGCAGCGGCTCGTCAAATCCCGTCTGGAACATATCCGCGACAATCAGAATCCGGTACGGGTCTTTCTTAAACTCCTTCGGAATCTTCGCATCTGGAAAACCGTTCATAGCAGCGGAAGTCAGTGCCGGTTCATTGCCGTTGTATTTGTGCTCGCCAGAAAAAGCGATAATCGTCTTATACGGACTGTGCCGCTCCGACAGGCATTTGTTGATTGCATAGTAGTACTCGATACATCTTGGAATGCTTGCCGTCACGACCATGGCGCGGGATTTCCCGTTCAGCTTTTTCTTGGCGATGATCTGCTCATGAAAATGCTCCACGATCATGGCAGCCTTTTTCGCGATAACGTCCGAGTTGCCCTCGACAAAGGCACGGAGCTTTTTCTGCGCCCGCTTCTTGTCGAACATCGGATCATCCTCGACTTTTTTGGCGATCTTGTACCAGCTGTCAATGGTTGTGTAATTCTTCAGCACATCCAGAATAAAGCCCTCCTGAATGGCCTGTTTCATTGTATAAACGTGGAACGGGCGGTGTTTTACCACGCCGTCTTCCTCATAAGGCGTGCCGAACACTTCCTCGGTCTTGTTCTTCGGTGTGGCGGTGAAGGCGAAATAACTCGCTGTCTTGACAAGCTTCCTGCCCTCCATGATGGCGTTGATCTTGTCCTCATTGTCCATCTCATTATCGGAAGCCAACCCGGAAAGCGCGAGATTCATATTCGCCGAGTTGCGCCCGCTCTGGCCGGAATGCGCTTCATCAATAATGATGGCGAAATGATTCCCAATATGTTCCTGACCGATTTCCTGCGAAATATACGGGAACTTCTCTACGGTCGTGATGATAATCCGCTTGCCATCCTCGATGGCCTTCTTCAGGTCGCCGGAATGCTGCGCCCACACGACCGTGTTCTTCACCTGCATGAACTGCTTGATCGTGTCACGGATCTGCTTATCCAGAATCCGACGGTCGGTCACGACAATAACGGAGTCAATCATAGGCTTTCCGTCTTTTGTGAGCCCGATCAGCTGATGGGCAAGCCAGGCGATGGAGTTGGACTTGCCGCTGCCCGCGCTGTGCTGAATCAGATATCGCTTGCCGACACCATTCTCTTTTACGTCCGCGAGGAGCTTCTCCACACAGTCCAACTGATGATAACGCGGCCAGATCTGCTTGACGCTCTTCTTATGCGTATCCGGGTCTTCCTCGGTCACGACCTGCGCGTAGTTCTCGATAATGCGGGAGAGCTTCTCCTTTGTCAGGATGTCCTTCCACAGGTAATCCGTCATGATACCGTCCGGGTTCGGCGGATTCCCCGCGCCATCGTTGTATCCTTTATTGAACGGCAGGAACCAGCTGTCCTTTCCGGCAAGCTTCGTGCAGAACTGAATCGTCTGATCATCCACAGCAAAATGCACGGCGCAGCGTTTGAAGGAAAACAGCAGGTCTCGCGGGTCACGGTCTTCCTTATATTGCTCCACGGCGTCAAACGTGTTCTGCCCGGTGAAGTGGTTCTTCAGCTCGATTGTGATGACCGGCAAGCCGTTAATGAAAATGCACAGGTCAAGAGCGAGCTTCGCCGCGTCTGACGAATAGCGCAGCTGCCGCGTCACACTGAAAATATTCTTCTCGAAATCCTTCTTCGACTGCTCGTTGCCCTCGCGCGGCAGGAAGTAGAACATGATAAGATCCGCCGGATAGACCTTGACGCCGTTGCGCAGCACGTCAATGATGCCGCGCCGTGTGATCTCTCCGGACAGGCGGTTCAGGAACTGCCGCCTTTTCTGGTCGCTCTCGTTTACCTTGAGCTTTGCCATCTCGCGAGGCTGAGTGTCATTCAGGAAACGGAAGAGGCGGGTCTCGTCAAGGGCGTATTCCTTGTTGTAGTCGTCATTCGTTCCCTGCTCATAGCCGTTCTGCTCCACGAGCCAGTTCACAATAAGCGTCTCAAAGCCCTTCTCGGTCTTGTCTGTAAACGCCATTACGCATCCTCCTCCCCGTCAAAGTCCTCGGTATCGCTTTCTTCGTCTTCCTCGCAGTCGGCATCGTCCGCTGTTTCGTTCACGTGATCGTATTCGGGAATGGGGATGTTGCGAACATCGACCTTCCCCGTGACGACGTCGGAGATCGTCACAGATTTCAATTCCTTCAATGTTTCAATTTTTTCTTCGCTAAGTTGTATCGCGTTATCAATCCCAGCGCAGAATGAATCAAGATATGCGGCGATTTCCCGTTGTTCAGCCAATGGAGGAAGTGCCACTAAAATATCACCGATTTCTCCCGGCTTAATATGAACGACTTTCAGCTTGAACTTTCCAAAACTTTTTTGATTCTGTGCATAGGTACTATTCAGAGCATAATTCAAGAACTTGGCGTCTTGTGAATGGCTGGCTACTATGATATCTCCTCCTGCCAGACATTTATCCTTGCCAAGATAGACTATGTTCTTGCCGATTTCATCAACAAGCTCTCCCGTACCCGCAAAAAGAATATCACCATATGAGATGAATTTCGGTGACTTCACTCTTTCAAGGTTAGTCCTTGTGGATGTCTCTTCAAAGCCATAGTCATATTTCGAGTATATTTCTCCATACCGGATACACTGTATATTCCCATCTGCTATTACATCATCTTTTGTAATGCCGCTGCCCTTAGAAATTGAATCAGCTATGGTTTTGAATTTCAGCACTTCCCAACTGTTCAGAATTTTGCCTATCCATTTAATACCAGAATCTTTTAGCGTAGTTTCCGAGTGTACGCCCGTAGTCACAGCCCTATTAATTGTACTTTTCTTCAGCTCCTCCAGTTCCCGTATCTCCCTGCGGCGGATTCCGATCAGCTTGTTTATCTCCGACACCTTCCAGTCGAGAAAGCGCACGATCTGATCCTGCTCGGCGCGCGGCGGGACGGGGAGCTGGATCGTTCTCATTTCGCTATAACGAGTAGTCCAAAGATCAGCAACAATTCCTCTGCCGTTCCGATAATATTCTTCAGAAAAGCGGTAGTTTCTCAAAAGGTAATGTATGAATTCAGAGTTCAGTTCACTTCTCGGTGTCAGCACAAGGTTAATCAGAGATACCGAACCATCCAGGCTTGACACACCGCATGAGCCTTTTCTGTCAGAGCGGCTGTTGATAACAAAATCCCCAGCTTTTACGAGCTTGCGATTGTCCCCATCATTTGACTTTGCGGCATGCTCTAATTGCGGAAGGATGCCTTTTTTCGTTACCGAGAGCGGCGCATAGTCCGTATCGGAGACTTTTGTCTTGCGCTCCGTAAAAAGTGCGTCTATTTTTCTTAGTTTCCAATGCTCCGGCAACTTGGGTATCCATGAAACGCCAGTTTCTACCATATCTGTATATCCCGCCATCACTCCAGCCCTCCGACAATTTCATCCATCACGCCGTCAGACTCTTTTTCCAGTTCCCGCAGGGAGGCGAGGATGTCTTTCATGTCCCGCAGCTCGACTGGCTTGCAGAAGTACTTCGTGAAGCTCACCTCATAGCCGGTTTTCGTCTTGCTCTCGTCCACATAAGCGTCCGGCGCGTAGGGCTTGACCTCGGCATCGATAAAAGCGTCGATGCCGCCGTCATAGGAGAACGGGATGTTCTCAGTGTCCCGCAGGTCGGGGTCTGCTTCGTCACAGACTTCATTTGCATCCAGGTCGGTCACGGTGATGTACGGGCGGATTTTCTTCAGCTGGCCTTTTTTCAGTCCGGTCGCGTCCGCAAATTCGTCCCAGTCGTCAAGCGGCGCGGTTTTCGCGGCTTTTGCCACGGCAGCGCGCACTTCGGCAAGCTCGGAATCTTTCTTAAAGAGCTTCTTACCCTTGTCGTCCTTTTCCGGGATTTCGTTATCCGGCAGGACCCTCAGGCGCAGCGGGCGGTCGACCGTCACGTTCCAGTAGCCGAACTCGCTGTTGTCAAAGATCATGGAAACGTCGCTTTCCTCCATATCAAGGAAAATGCGGACAATCTCCTTGCGGATCTCCGGCGTGAACTCGCAGTTCTTGTTGCCCATGTTCTTGCGCAGCGGAGACTTCATGCCGGACGCGTCAATCAGCTGGATTTTGCCCTTGCGGCGTTCTTCTTTCTTGTTGGAAAGCACCCAGATGTATGTGCCGATGCCGGTGTTGTAGAACATATTGTCCGGCAGGGCAATGATTGCCTCCACCATGTCGCCCTCGATCATGTATCGGCGGGCGTTGCTCTCGCCGCTGCCCGCGTCGCCCGTGAACAGGGACGAGCCGTTATGCACCTCGATAATGCGGCTGCCGATCTCGGTGTCGGTCTTCATCTTGCTGACATTGTTGAGCAGGAACAGGAGCTGCCCGTCGCTTGTGCGCGGGATCATCTTCAGCTCCTCGCCATCCTCGGTATAAGTATTGAAGCGAGTGTCGAGAATATCTTTCTTGCCGTCCCCGCTCGACATCTTGTCCGCATCCGTCTTCCAGCTTTTCCCGTAAGGCGGATTGGAAAGCATGAAGTCGAACTGGCGGGTGGGATTACCGTCAAGGGAGAGCGTGGAGCCATAGGTAATGTGCTCGGCCTCCTCACCGTCACCCTTGAGCAGCATATCCGCCTTGCAGATGGCATAGGTCTCCGGGTTGACCTCCTGACCGTACAGATGGAGCGACACATTCTTTCCTCGCCTTTTCGCAAGCGTATCAAGCCGCGCCTGCGCAACCGTAAGCATTCCGCCCGTGCCGCAGGCTCCGTCATAGCAGGAATACGTAGCGTCCTTGATCTTGTCTGCAACTGGGATCATAGCAAGATCTGCCATCAGTTCCACAACGTCGCGCGGTGTCCAGTGTTCGCCGGCTTCTTCGTTGTTCTCTTCATTGAATTTGCGGATAAGCTCTTCAAAGATTGTACCCATGCCATGATTATCAAGGCCTAGTAGTTTCACGATGGTCTTTTCTGCGTCCTTATAAACAGGTTCCGGACTCAGGTTAATGTCTGAAGAGGTGAACTTTTCAATGACTGCACCGAGGATATCCGCATCGACCATTTTCTTGATCTGCGTACTGTTGAATCCGAACTTATCGAGAATTTCCTGCACGTTCGGCGAAAACCCGTCCAGGTAAGCTTCAAAGTCCTTCTGCAAGGTCTGTTTCTTGCCCTTTGCTGTCAAGTCCTTCAGGAGAAAAGGAGAAGCGTTGCAGAATGCTTGTCCCGCCGCATTGCACAGCGCGGGCCACTGGTTGGCAATCTCCGCGGCATCCAGCTGTTTCTTCATCGCAAGCACATCCTGTTTTGTTCCCTCAAGCATGGTGTCAAGCCGCCTGATGACCGTCATAGGGAGAATGATGTCACGGTATTCACCACGCCTGTACACGTCGCGCAGGCAGTCGTCCGCGATCCCCCAGATAAAACTGACTATCGAATTGTATTCCTGATTATCCATCTAAGTGTTCCCTCCGTACCGGCAATCCCTTCTGCCGGTTTTTTTATTTTATCTGATCCGCTGTCCAATAGTCAGGACTGCACGCTTAGTTTTGCTCCTTGTCGGTGCTTTCCTCGGCGGCACCTCCGGAGCGAATCCACTCGTCAACTTCGCTGAGCTTGAACTTCCAGAGCCGACCGACCTTGTAAGCGGGCATGTTGCGTTTGTTAATCCACTGCATAATGCTTTCCCGCCCTACGCCGAGATATTCCTGTACCTCTTTGAGCGTTGACCATTTTTCTATGTTCTTATCCACGTTCGTCTCCTTCTTCTGTGTCCTGGAATGCTACCTGAATCCTAACGTTAAAATCCCATCGCTTGTTCGGAAAGCAGTTATTGCCGTTAGCGTCCTGCATTTCCCACTTGCAGTCATAATTACCTTCAAAGCCGCGGGCATCAATGTCTGTGGCTATTTTTGCAAATCCGCCCGGCGCCGTATCTGGTATGGAGATGACCGTGAGGATGGGTCTTGGATGTATCTCACCCTGATTCATAAGCACAAGTTGCCGATTCTGCCATGCCACTTTTCCGCAGTTCTGCATTTTCCATTCATGATGGATGAGCTCATAGCAGTCTGCGTCATGGGTTCTTCCTTCAAATTCGACAAGAACATCATCACCCTGATATAGCGGCCCTTTAATATCTGATGCTTTAACCTGCTCACCATTGAGCAGGGACTGGTATGTACCCCAGACATCAATGTCTACATCTTCCTGATCTTCAGTAATAAAGCGGCTGAACTGTATTGCCAGGGCTCTGGCGAACTTTTCCCTGTCTGCTATCACACCTATAGGGATACCGAACCTTGCCATGCAAGCTTCGAAGGTATCCATGTTCAGATTCGCTTCTATATATTTCGCCAGCCCTTCAAGGTCTATTGGATTAGGGAACTTCTGCTTTATATCTGGAGTGATCGCCTGATTGAGAGCGTACCGTCGTTCCTTTTCAAGATAACGGTTCGTCTGGTGATGCACATTCTCAGACAGAAAAAAATACCGGTTTCCGGCGGCATTGAACATCTTGACGATATAGACACCTTGATTCTTCTGATTATCCAGAAAGTCATACAGGCCACCCAAAAACTCATAGCTCTTAATGCCAACCACCTCCCGGCGCCTGAAAAATACCTGATCCGCTACCTACGCTACCTGATTTCTATCCTTCTGCCTGTTTTCCACTACCTAACGCCTACCCGACAATAAGGGCAGTTGTTCGAAGGGACCCTGAAGACAACAAAAGACAGACTCTAAAAACAATTATACGAGCTTCTTATGAATAAATCAAGCTGATAAGAGTTACAAGGCTGTTAACAGGAATAAATCGACAAAAACAAGCAAAGACGGAGGTGAAAAAGTGACTCACAAAGATAAGGAAATGTGGCGTATCAACATCGAGAACGACGCTGACATAGTTTGCTCCATGTATGGATGTGAGACAGCTACTTCAGTATTCCACAGATACGACGCTACCTGTTTCGATAATCTCAGCCCTTCCTACTACGAGGAAGTTTTCGGGGATCTCGAACTGATGATCAATGACAATTAAGCATTCTTCGCCCTGAGCAAGGCATAAAACTACTCGCCGCCATAGCGGTTCACCCCGGCATGCAGAGGTGGTCCGAGCTGCTCTGGCGGTCACAAGTGAATATGCAACACTAGCTTACGGACATAGCTGGCCATTCGAAACAGGTTCATTCCCGTTTCGGACAGGTCAGCTATGCCTTTTTGCATTTTTGCCCTTCCGGCTCGGGAACGACCGGAAAGGACAAACAATGCAAAACAAAGACAATCATCTTAATCCCAACCGTATCTACATCAAGTCCGAGCACAGGTGGATTGACGTCAGCGAGGACTACTACCGCGACCACACTCGATTCCGTGACGCGTTCCGCAAACGCCACCAAGAGCATGGGCAGTGCGTCTGCCCGAGAAGAAAATTCTGGCTGTGCGACACGGACTGCGCGAACTGCGAATTCAGGCGCGCCGGAGACATGCTTTCTCTTAATTACGAAGTTGAAAACAGTGACGGTGAAACCTGCACACTCGGTGACATAATCCCAGACAACGCTCCTCTTATCGCGGATGTCCTCGCCGACAAGGACGAACTGGATCAGCTCATCAAGCGTCTGCAGGAACTGATGCCGGAGGCTATAAAGATCGGTAATCTTCGTCTGGAGGGTCTTTCCGATGAGGCCATCGCCGACATCATCGGGATCAAACGGACAACCTTCCGTTCACGCCTGGATAAGGTAAAAGAAACGCTTTCCAAAGAATTCCCCGACTGGTTCTAATCGTCTGCTCCGGCTGCCTGCCCAGGTGGCCGGAGCTTTTTTCAAAATTTCTTCTCTTTCCTTCGTCAAAACGGCCGCCTCGCCTCCAGTGGGAAGTGTAAGGAGCACGAACTCAGGATGCTCCGGATTGGAGGTAGCGATGAACAAGACACGCAACAGAAGCCCGGCAGACATGGAGGTGATCGCAGTTCTATTCGCGATCAGTCACGTGTCAGTCAGGCTGGCAAGGAATCTGACCATCCTTGCCGCAGACAGTCAATCCGAGGAAGGAGGAAAAGAGAATGTCAAAAATGGCCGATCTGGATCAAACCATCAAAGACCTGCGCGATGCCGCCGCTATTATTAATGACGCGGCAGACTAGCTCGCCCGGCAGTTCTCCGGGTTTAATATAGATTTGAACACTACACCAAAAATGAACGAGTCGACGAAAGATCGCGCCTTGCCCTTTGCTTCTATTTCATCTGTTGTTGCCATCCCATTCTCGCTTTCTTAAATGCTCGTTGTTGATTGAATGATCCCATCGCCGCGAAGCAAACCAAAAGAACCATCGGATTCCCCGATGGTTTTAATCATTGCCACTTTTCGATAAAGGCGGGAATCGCCGCCGCATCGCGCAGCCCTTTTTGATACAGCGCTTCGGAGGCTTCCGGCGTTTTGCCGAAGGTCTTCATCCCGGCAATGTCATCCGGTGCCACAATGAGCGCGCGGCCATCCTTCTCCAGCGCCAGGGCACGGCGCAGTTCGCGGTTGTAAGTTGCCGCGCGTCTGGCAAAGGCCCGCGACGCGCTGCGAAACTGCCGGCGCATCAGTCTGGCCTGGCGACGGTCGTGCACATCCGTCCTGAAATAATGCTTCGGCCGGGTCAGAATCACCACCACCGCATCACAGCCATCGGCAAAGGCTCTTGCGATCGGCATCGGATCCGAAATGGCGCCGTCATAATAAAATCGACCGTTCAGCGGGAAAGGCCTGCAAAACACCGGCACCGAACAGCTCGCCATAATAATCCGGTAATCATCCTGAGCCATAGCTTCCTTGCCGAAATAAACCGCCTGCCCCGTTTCGGCGTCCGTCGCCACGATCGTACAAGGTGCGGGGTTAGCCATCAGTCCGGGGAAATCAAGCGGATACTCGCCATCCGAATTGGATAAAGTCCCATAAACATAGCGCAGATCAATCACCGATCCGGTGCGCGCGAACACGCCCAGACTCGAGTATTCCTTTCTCAGGCAATAATTCGTGTAGTATTCGTGGTTGCGGCCGCGCTGACCGGCCAAAAAACTCGTGACGTTGGCACTGCCTGCCGAAATGCCATAGGCCGCATCAAACTGCACGCCCAAATCCAAGCACCGGTCGAGAACGCCGGCGCCGTACACGGCGCGCTGTCCGCCGCCAACGTCGATCACGCCGATTTTTTTTACTCTTGCTTTCAAGATATACTTCTTTCTAGATATCGCTTTGCCCGCACGACAAAGTTTTTAATCCATTGACTTTAACTATATTATTTTATCACGCCCGCTCTTTTATCGATAGCCGAAATTTTTGTCGAATTTATCACTATTTTTTATTCTATTTTTGTATTGATTACATTTTTAAATCTTTCTATAATAAAATCAATAAATCATCATGATTTTCGATTTTTAGCGTTCTCTAATACAGAACCCTTTTGCTTTCTCAGATTCGTCAGGTAGTCCCATGGGTAAATTTTCCGATAGGCTCGGGCTGCGTCCCGTTCCGGCGGCACCGGCCTCCGATCCGCCGCAATCGCCTGAACATATTATTGAGCTCTCTCACACCCTGCTTGAACAGGCGGTCGACGCCCGCGCGTCAGACCTTTATCTCGAAGCTTTTGACAAGAGCAGCTGCCGCATCCGCCTGCGCATCGACGGCGTGCTCCACCTTTGGACCGCCTTGTCCCAGCCGGATTTTAACGGCTTGCTCACCCGTTTCAAGGTGCTGGCTCAGATGGACATCGCCGACAAGCTTCGTCCCCAGGATGGCAGTTTCCGTTACACCCTTGGCGGGGACATCATCAATATCCGCGTGAGCACCCTGCCTTTGCTTGACGGCGAGCATTTGGTGCTGCGCCTTTTCGATACGAGGCGCTATCTGCAAAGTTTTTCGGCGTTGGGGTTTTTCCCGGACGACGCCCGCAAGGTCAGCCATCTGCTCACCTGCCGACATGGCCTCATCGTCGTTGCCGGGGCCACGGGCTCCGGCAAGACGGCCACGGTCTTTTCCATGCTTAATGAACTGAATCAAAGCGCGCGCCACATCCTCACCCTGGAAGATCCGGTGGAAATCCGCCTGCCCGGGCTTTCCCAGATGGCCATCAACCGCAGGCAGGGACTCGACTTCGAAACCGGCCTGCGGGCTATTCTGCGCCAGGACCCGGACGTGATCGTCATCGGCGAAATCCGGGACGAAGCCTCGGCTCTCGCCGCCGTGCGCGCAGCAATGACCGGGCATTTGGTGATCACCACGCTTCACACCCGCAATATCGCCGCGACCCTGGACCGCCTGGTTAATCTCGGCGTACCGCCCTATCTGATTGCCGATACGCTCATTGGCATCATCTCGCAGAAACTGGTGCGCAGGCTCTGTCCTCATTGCAAAACAAAGGTTGCCGACGTCGAGCCCCTGCGCCGCCTTTGGCATCTGCCGCAGACCGCCGATCCCCACCGCGCCGGCCAGTGCGCGCACTGCCGAAAAACCGGACATTGGGAGCGGACGGGCATTTTTGAAGTGATCGATTTATCCCGCGGGCGAAAACTGCTCGATGCGGCTTTGCTGCACGGCGACCGCCGGGCCTGGCGGGGCCATTATCGCCCGTTCGCGGCATCCCTTGCCGCGTGGATCGCAAGGGGGGAGGTGGACGATGAAGAAGCGCGTCAGGTTCTCCTTTAGGTCCGGCCGTTTTCAAACCCTGAGTGCGCAAAAGCTGGCCGTTTTCTGCGGTCAACTGGGCACCATGCTCGGTGCCGGCGTCGGCATTCTGCCCGCCCTGCGCACCATCGCCGAGCGCGAACGGGCCCCGCATCTGCAGGATCAGCTGCATCAGGTGGCTCAGGCCATCGCCCGGGGACACCCTTTAGCCGACGCCCTCGAAGATCCGGCCATCGGCGCTTCGCCTTTTCTCGTCAACATCGTCCGAACCGGCGAAGCCACCGGAGAGCTCGACAGGGTGCTTTTTAATCTTGAAACCTTTTACAGCCGGCAAAGCGACATCCGAAATAACCTCTTTCAAATTTTTATTTACCCGATCTTTGTGCTCTGCCTAACGGTGGCTGTCACCCATTATCTGGTGCGCACGGTGATGCCGGTGCTTCTCGACTCGCTGGCGTCCATGGACCGCAGCGTGCCGCCGGGCAGCCAGCTGCTCATCGCTCTAAGCCGCGGCCTCTCCTGGGGACTGCCCGCGGCGATGCTCCTGCTTCTATTCGGCGTGCTTTTCGCCCGAGCCCTGCCGCAAGGCAACGCCCTTCGGCAAAGGCTCCACCGGCTGGCGCTGCGCCTGCCGCTTATCGGCCGCCTGTTTTACCTGCGCAGCATGGAAATCTTCGCCGATTCCCTGGCCATGATGGTGCGCAGCGGCGTTGCGCTTATTCCGGCTCTTCAGATCGTGTGCCGAAATCTTCAAAATGATTTTCTGCGCACCCGCTTGAGCCGCACGGCCGCCTTGATCGAAAGCGGCATGAGCCTCACCGAGAGTCTTGAGCGCATCGACGTTCTCGATGCTGAATTCTTCCAGCTGATCCAGGTCGGCGAAAGCGCCGGCTCCCTGGCTCAGGTGCTAGCCAAGGCCGCCGCCTATTATCACAAGGCCTATCAAAAGCGGTTTAAACGATTGTCGGCTGTTTTGGAGCCCGCCGTCCTCGTGATCGTCGGTGTGCTCGTCGCCGTCGTCGTCCTGTCTTTTATGTCGATTCTATACGCGATTTACACCGGCTATGCCAGCCTTCTTTAAAATCGCCCATTCCCAAAGGAGACGCCCATGCAATTTTTGATCTCACCATCCAATCACGCCGATGGCGACGAAGGTTTTACCCTTACCGAAATGATTATCGTCCTGGTGATCATCGGACTTTTAGCAGCCGTCGCCGTGCCGATCTTCAGCAATATTCTCGAAGACGCCCGAAAGAAAACCGATGAGGCCAATATGACCGCCATCGAAACTGCGGTGGAAACCTACGAAGCAAAAACCGGTCATCTGCCGGCCGTCTCCGCCGCCTCCGGAACCAACGCGGCCTATGTCAAGCTGATTGCCCTGCTCAAAAAAGAAAACTACATCCGAAGCAAAGCCACACAGGATCTTGCTGCAAAGGAAAAAGGCAAAATCTTTGTTTACAACAGCGCGAGCGGCGAAGTCGCTTTGAACAGGGCCCCATGACACGGCAAACGCATGCCGCCGGCTACACCCTCACCGAGATGATCGTGGTGCTCGTCATTCTGGGACTTGTCACCGGCGGCGTGGCTGTCCTCGGCACCGCGGCATACGGCGCGATGCACAGGACCCGCTTCGAAGCAGAGTGTGCCGAAATCCAGTCGGCCTTTGTCGATCTGCGCAATCAGGCGCTGATGTCCGGCTCGCCCTACGGCGCCTACGCCCAAATTCTCGAAGACAAAATTGTCCTAACCCATTACCGCGGCGACAACGGCACGAAAGTCGCCCGAACTCTGCCGCTCCAATCGATTCGCATCCAAAATCGGCGGCATCGGCCGATCAGCGTCGTCAATCTGTCCTTTACCGCAGCGGGCACCATCAGCCGCGGCACCACCCTCTCCCTGAACGGGCCGGGACGGCTCCAATGCTATCTGATTTTCCAGCCGGTGACCGGCCGTATTTATTTAAGCAATACCCCGCCAAACCCATGAAAACTCAACACCCCAACATTCCTTCGGCCGACGGCTTCACCTTGGTGGAAATGCTCGTCGCGCTGCTCGTTCTCGCCCTGGCCACCGCCGCGCTGCCCTTGCTTTTCGGGGCGGCCTTCGACGCTTTCACCGTCGCCCGGGAGCGGGGTGCCCAGGCCCGGGCACTTTCCGCCATCGTGGTTCAGGTCCAGGCGGCCGCCGAGTCCCAGCCCAAGGCTGATATCGGCGCCACTGCCCGACAAATTGCCGCGCGCCACAAGGGTTTCAGCGCTGCCGTTTCCCCGCTGGAAGATCATCTTTGCGCCCTGACTTTAACCTACCGCGATTCCCGAGGACACACCCATGTCTATCACGCAAAAATTTACACACCGCCGCCCGCGCCATGACGCCGGCTTTACCCTCGTCGAGCTGCTCGTCACGCTGATGATGCTCACAGCGGTCTGCGGCATCTGCGGGCTTGCCCTGTCCGTCTTCGTCAAAAGCCTGCCGGCCGTGAGACCCACGGCTGAAGATCAGGCGTTTCAGTCGATCCATCTGTATCTCAAAAATCAACTCGGCGCCAGCTCCGCCGTCATCATCAAAAACGGCACGGTTTACCTGAAAGATCCCGAAACGCCCGGTTATTATAATTATTACACCCGCAGCGCCGGCGATTTACTGATGCGGCACAAAGTCGATGCCCATCTGCAAGGCATCGGCGGCGGCGAGACCAGCCAGTTCGCCGCCCGCGTCCGCGATTTTGCCCTGACGCCGTCGTTTGCTGGCGGCCGCCCCACCGGCCGTTTTCACCTGCGCGTTCAATTCACCGATCGAAACGAAGCTTATGAAACTGATTTGCACTTCCCGGGGGATCCCGCCCAAATCCAATGCCCATAACGACGGCTATGTGCTCCCGATGGCTTTAATCCTCTTGATTTTTATTCTGGGGATCGGCTCCGTGCTGCTGATGCGTGCGGGCAACGCCGTCCGCCTCAGCCGTCATTATCTGGATCACAGCGATTGCGACACCCTCGTCGAGAGTGCCCGCGCCGAATGTCGAGCCCGCCTTGAGAAAAATCCGAGCTACGCCGGTACGGACGGCTGGGTGGCCCTGCCCGATCACGGGCAGTACCGCATCGCTGTCACGGCGGGAACTTCCGACACCGAACGGCGCCTTGTGATCACCGCGCGCTGCGGCGAGTGCCAGATCAAACAAAAGGGAACGGCCGCCCTCGACCCGCAGACTGGACGTGTGCGTGTATTTTCTCTTGTACTTGCAAAATGATGCCGAATATTGTAAGGTTAGGCCATGAATAAGAAGCCTACCATTCGGGCGCATGCCTTTGCACTTTGCGTGCCCATCGCGCCAACCGATTCCCAATCATTTCGCACCCAGATCGCCCGGGCCCGCAACGCTCACCCCGACTTCATCGAATGGCGGCGGGATGCCTGGCCGGCCATCACCCCGGGCGAACAGGCCGATTGCCTGGCCGCATTCCAAGCGGACGGCCTCATTTTTACCCACCGCGCCGAAGCAGAGGGCGGAGCGCATCCGGCACCCCTCGGCGCCAGATTAAAAGCGATCGACGCCGCCGTTCAAAGCGACGCCTGCGCCTATATCGATCTCGAAGCCGCTACGCCGCCGGACGTTCTGGCTGATGTCCGGACGGCGCTCGGTCACCGCCACACCGGTCTCATTCTCTCCCATCACGATTTTCACGCGACGCCGGATTCGAAATGCCTTCGTCAAAAACTAGCGCAGATGGCCGAACAGGGGCCAGATGTCATCAAAATAGCTGTCACGGCTCGCTCCCCGAAGGATGTGACCCGGGCTGCCGGCATCGTGGCCGCTTTTTCCGAGACAGCGGCCCAGCCTGTGATCTTTGTGATGATGGGCGCCGTCGGCACCATCGTGCGCGTCGCGCCGGAATGCTTCGGCGGGTCCTTGACCTTTGCGGCCTTGAGCACGGCCGAGGCCACCGCGCCGGGCCAGCTGTCCCCCGCCGCTCTCATAGCGCTGCGCCGTCAGCTTCAGCTCTAATTTCATTCTTTATCCGTTTTTTCAGGAGCATTTATGGCACTACCTCACATCATCGCACTCATCGGCTATATGGCCACCGGCAAATCCACCGTCGGGCAGGCCATGGCCAAGGCCTGCGGCTACGATTTTATCGATACGGACGAGGCGATCGTCCAGGCCGCCGGCAAATCCATCCCGGCGATTTTTGAAGAAGACGGCGAAAGGGTTTTCCGCGCCGCCGAAACCGAAACCCTCCGGCAGATTCTCACCGCCCAGCCCCAGAATCAGGGGTTGATTTTGGCCTGCGGCGGCGGCCTGCCGCTGGAGGCGGAAAACCGCGCCCTTTTGGCCGGCCATTGCTTTACCGTTCAGCTCATCGCCGACAGCGAAACCATCGCCCGTCGCGTCGAGGCCCAGGGCAAGCGCCCGCTGCTGGCTGCCGCAAGGGATCACGCCGATCTGGTGGCCCGCATCGACCGGATGAAGGCCCGCCGCAAACGCGATTACGAAGCCGCGACCGATATGAACACCGAAACGGACATTCTCCCGATCGAAGACGTGGTGGATGCCATTCTCTTCTTTGCCGAAATGGCGCAGAACCGCCGGGAACGGCTCGCCAACTGACCGCGCAATAAAAAAGCGAAGCGATTGCTTCGCTTTTTTATTGCGCCGTTTCATTTAGACATTAAAAAATAAATAACAAAAAACCGGACCTGTGTCCGGTTATGTTTGCAAATGGTGCCGAAAGTGGGATTCGAACCCACACGGTATTGCTACCAACGGATTTTGAGTCCGCCAAGTCTGCCAATTCCATCATTTCGGCTTCTAATTACTAATGCATTTTATCAAATTGCCCCGACAATTGCAAGCCATTTTTCGCATCGTCTCCATTTTTCGTTAACAGCTGCATCCCTATTATAATTTACAGACGCATTCCAGCCATTCGCCGCTGCCCAGCGCAGAAGCAGACGGCCCCAGGGATTCAAATCCCATGCCCCGATAAAAGGCGAGCTTCTCCGCATGGCAGGTCAAAAACAGCGCCCGGCGCCCTTCTGCCCGGCGCAGAGCCCGATACGCTGCCATGAGCCGATGCGCCAGCCCGCGGCCGCGATAGGCCGGCAATACCTCAAGCCCCGTCAGCATGATGTTTTGCCCCAGGGGATCGTGCCCTGCGACACCATCGAAAAAAAGATCGTCAAATTGCCCCGCGTCACTGGCAACGCCGTCGAGAAACCCCGCCAGCTGCCCGGTCTCAAGATCCCGAGCCACCAGCCATAAGCCGGCCGCCCGGTTGAGCTTGGGCGCAAGTTGCTCACGCGTCAGCACCTCGCCCGGCGGAAAACAAAGCCGCTCCATTTCACAAAGCGCGTCCAAATCCTTCTGGGTTGGATTCATCAATTCAAACATAAGGCCTCCTGTCCGCCGCAACGCCGTGAAGGCGCCGCCAATTCACGCCGGCAATTATCTTGATTGTATCACGGGGCGGCTCTTTTCTCAAATACGGCAAAACCCATCCGATAAAAAAAGAGCCCTGCCATCGCAAGGCTCTTCTGACAATCTCATGTTGATTTTTTTTTTGAATGCGGCGATCCGTGATGTTCGTCCCTGAACATGCCGTTATCCTCCAGCTCTCCCACTTTTTCGTAGGTTTTCGCAAAGACATTTTCCCTGTCGACCGCGTCGGGATCCATTACGCTGGGATCCACCGTCGCTCCTGCGGCCACTGCTCGGGCGCGCACCATCTGCGGCGTGTATTTCATCGTGCGCATAAATACGGTCTTAAGCATAATCGGTGTCACGATGGTCGTAATGATCACGACGAGCACCACCGGTCCGATAAAATGCGAACTGATGAGCCCGAGCGCTTGGCCCTTGCTGGCCACAATCAGGGCCACCTCGCCGCGGGAAATCATCCCGACGCCGATGCGCAGACTCTGATATTTGCGATAGCCGCAAACCAAAGCGCCCATCCCACAGCCAACAATCTTTGTTACGATGGCGACAAGCACCAATATCACCGAAAACCAGATAATCCGGCTGTCCATCCCGGGAAGCACTACCGAAAGGCCGATGCTGGCAAAGAAAATCGGCGACAAATACAAATTCGACAGGGTATCAAAACGCGACGCAAGGTAGGCCCGTTTTTCGGTCATCGAGAGCACAAGTCCCGCGATAAACGCGCCGGTAATATCCGCCACGCCGAAAAACTGCTCCGCACAAAAAGAGAGCAACAGACAAAAGACGAAAGCGATGATGCTGTATCGGCGCAATCCCTTTTCTGAATGGCCTGTCCACCAGCGATAAAATTTCAGGAACAAAAAACCCACCACGCCGGCAAAGACAAAGAATCCGACAATTTTGAGCATGACGATGCCCAACGAAACCGAGGCATCGGCCATGCTGGTGACAACGGTCAGAGCGATAATCCCCAAAATATCGTCGATGATGGCCGCTCCCAAAATCGCATTGCCCGAATGGGTTTTGAGTTTGCCGATTTCCTTCAGGGTTTCAACGGTGATGCTCACTGAGGTTGCCGTTAAAATCACGCCTATGAAGATATTCTGCAGGAAAAGACTCGTGTGCAGCCCGGATGCCATTCCACGATTGAAATAAGCCGCCACCAGATAACCGCCGATCAAAGGCACGATCACCCCGATTAAAGCGATCACGAACGACGCCTTTCCGCTTTTTTTAAGCTCGCTGACATCCGTCTCCATACCCGCGGTAAACATCAGCACAATCACGCCGATCTCTGCCGAATCCTTGATAAAATTCGTTTGAGAGATCACATTGAGCATTGCCGGCCCCAGAATGAGCCCCGCCAAAAGCGCGCCCACTACCTGTGGCATTTGAATGCGCCGGGTGAGCAATCCCAATAATTTTGTCGATAATAATATCAGTGCTAAATCCAATAGAAATTTATAGCTTTCCATATTAAGCCTTCCTACTTTCTGTCTGTTTCAAACAGTTTCACTATATATCATTATACGACTGCGGTTATTTTTTTCAAGCGCCGTTAAAAATTTATCACATGTTTCCGCCCTTCTGTCCACCAACGGGCAGGTGATCAGCCACGAAAACATCACACGCCCGGAGAATCTCTTTCAGATTGCCGTCCAGTGCGGAGAGCGCCTGCCGCTTAATGGCATCCGGCACCGGGTAATAGGCTTCGGCGATGCTGCCGGCAATGGCCGCCAGTGTATCCGTGTCCCCGCCCAGCGAAACCGCCAGCCGAATGGTCGACTCAAAATCATCCGCCATCAAAAAACAATCGATGGCCTCGGGCACGGTCACCTGACAGGAGACATGCCCGCGATTGCTCTGGCGGATGGTCGCGTCGTTTCTCCCCAGCGCATAACCGTAGTGAGCTTCGATATATTGTCGTATTTTGCCCTTCGTCTCCTGCTGGCGCGCCAGAAAAATCGCTGTCGCCGTGGCCTGTGCTCCTTTGATTCCCTCGGGATGGTCATGACTGACCTTCGCCGAAATGGCCGCGTATTTTTCCACCAGCGCCAACGAATCGTAAAGCCAGGCCGCGCCGGATACCCGCATGGCTGATCCGTTCCCATAACTTCCGTAGGGTTTGGGGTCATCGGCAAAAATCCAGCGGATAAAGCGCCCGCCATAACCCACATTCGAATAACGGCGTCCCAGATGCTGCATCGCCAGAATAATTTCCCGCTCGCTGGCATCCGGATTGCCGTAGCCGCGCATCAACCCCTGAGCCACGGCTAAAGTCATTACCGAATCGTCCGTAAAACGAGATCCCGTTCCAAAGATCGGAAAATCCACAGCGCTGTCGTTTTGCACCTGGCGGATAAAATCGCGATCAAATTCATACACAGAGCCAGCAATATCACCAATAATTGCGCCTAACATTTTTCCCCCTGTTCAGCGTTTTGCTTTTGTTTCGTTTCACACAAACAACCACAAGATCTTGCTTAATGCCCCTTCTCATAATTATTAATATAGCATTTTTTTGTCCTTTTGTTAATCTTTTTTGTCATTTTTTGGTGGCTCTTAATCTAAAATCAAAAAATACTGGAGCCGAAGCCCCAGTAAGTTCATTCTATCTGATGGTCAGAACCAAGGTGTTTGGCACGATCATCCATTGAGATCGTCCTGCAAAAACGAGCGCCTATTTCGTTTGAATCTCACGCGTCTTTTTTTCCTTCATTTTTTCTTCTGCAAGCGCGCGAAGACGCTTTTTCGTGATTTTCCCATTGGGAGTTTTAGGCCACTCATTTCCTTTCATAAAAAAATAGAATTTTGGGAGCTGGTAATCGGCCAGATGTTTCTTGCAATAGGCCATGATCTCGCGCTTGGTTTCCGGAGCTGAATGGAGCGGTTCAATAAAGGCAACGCCAATCCACCCCAGCTTCTCATCCGGCATGCCGAGCGTTTCTGCCCGGACGACCGCTTTGCAATTTAAAATAATCTGATCGACAAAGGCCGGTGACACATTTTCCCCATTTATTTTGTAGCTCTCGTTTAATCGGCCCTCAAAAATCATATAACCATCGGCATCAATCCTTGCCAAATCGCCGGAGCGAAACCATCCGCCTTCTGTAAAGGCGCTTTTCGTAGCCATTTCATCGCCAAAATAACCAGCACTGACTATGGCGCCCTTGCAAATCAGCTCGCCGACTTCCCCCGCGGGCAAATCCGCCAGGACGTCCGGATCCACCACCCGATACTCAATCAGGGGTTCACACGCTTCAAGATGATCTGTCAGGATCTTCCCAACCGAATGGTATAGCTTTGCGGTTGGCGCTTCCGGCGGTGTTTGCACCGAAGCCGCACTCACTTCGCTCATCCCGTAGCCGGTGATCACTTCCGAAACACCCAAATCGTTTTTTATCGCATCCCACACCCATTTTGGACAGACCGAGGCCGAACAATACACCGCATGAAGTGTGCTCAAATTGTAATCGCAAAGCGAAGGCGCCGACAATAGTTTTTGCATAGTCAAAAGCACACAGATCAGATCGTTCACTTTTAAAGTCTGGATCGTCCTCAGCGCTTGATCCGCGTCAAATTTTCCCGGGAGACACACCAGCGTTCCGCCCACAAACAATACCGAAAGCAGTCCTTCGATATAACCGTAAACATGGAAGAGCGGCACGGTAATCATTACCTTCCGCCCATCTTCAAAGCCTCGGTTAAGACAATTGGCATAGGCACTGCGCAGCAGCATGTTGTGGGTCAGCATGGCGCCTTTTGGATCCCCCGTACTGCCCGACGTAAAGATGATATCCGACAAATCCGAAGCTTGGACATCCCTTTGCCTATTGACTTGGAACCCCGCGTTCTTTGGGTTTTTCTCGCTCGTGATCCTCGCCATAAAATTCCGCCAGCTCATCGCGGGCCCCTCGCTTTTAGAAGACGGACTCAGCAAAATGATCTTTTGAAGCGTTTCGCACTGCGCCACACAATCCACATCACCATCTTTGTCCGACACCAAAACGACGGCGCCCGTCTTTTTAAGCATGTAGCATTTCTGATCCGCGGGGATCCTGCGATTGATCGGCACCTTCACCGCGCCGAGTTTTGCAAGCGCAAAGGTCACACAAAGATACTCAAAACAATTGCCAAGGCTAACCGCGACGCGTTCGCCCTTTCTCACCCCAATATGCCCAAACGCCGCCGCTGCCTGATGGACCTGAGCTGTCGTCTGCGCATAGGTTTTTGACACTTGACCGTCCTGAAAAAAAATCCGATCGGAATATCGCGCGGCCGCCTGAGAAAATTTTTGAAAAATCGTCTGTGCTGACCAACGCGGATATCCTGCCCGCAGCGCCCTGCGCCTGTCTTCTAAAGATGCCATGCGATCATCCCTCTTTTAATCTGCTTTAATATTCTGAATATCCGCTGTCGAATCAGGTTACAACACACCGATTTTCTTCCCCTGAAATCTGAGCGAATCCCTGAATTTCGGATGCGCGATGGCAATTAACGCCTCAGCGCGCTGTCGCTCATTTTTGTATTTAAGATCTGCAACGCCGTATTCCGTCACCACGTATTCAATATCGTATCGGGAGACCGTCGTCACGTTCCCCGCTTCAAAAAAGGGAACGATTTTAGAAACCGAATCGTTTTTTGCCGTTGCATTTAGCGTCAAAATCGATTTGCCGCCTTCGGAGAGTCTGGCGCCCCGGACATGATCCAACTGACCACCGATCCCACTGTATTGAATCCCGCCGATCGATTCCGAATTCGCCTGCCCCTTTAAGTCGACTTCGATGCACCCGTTAACGGATGTCTGTTTGTAGTTTTTCCCAATCTCATAAGGATCGTTGACATAATCGACGGGCATCGTCGCAAACATGGGGTGGTGATCGAGGTAGCGATAAAATTTTTCCGAGCCGGCAGCCTGAGCTCCAATGCACACCCCTTTATTGACCGTCTTCAAGCTATTATCGATCACGCCGGCCTCCACCAACTCCATCATAGCCTCCGTCAATGTTTCGGAATGAACGCCCAAGTGGTGCTTGCTCATCAAATTCCGGGCGATCGCGTCCGGCAGTGTTCCGATTCCCAGCTGAATCGTCGCGCCATCTTCAACAAGATCCGCAACATAATCGGCAATAGCCTGCGTTTTCTCGTCGATGTCGAGCCGTCCGATAGCATAAAGCGGCGTCTCGGCCGGCACCAGATAATCCACCGCGTCCAGATGAATCTTTTTCCCGCCCATATAAGGCATGTTGGGATTGATTTGAGCGATCACCTGCGCCGCTGTCCTGGCGGCGGGCTCCGTAAAACAGCAGGAAATGCCAAAGCTGCAATTCCCGGCTTCATCGGGCGGCGACAATTGAATGAAGGCCCAATGGGGATTGATCTCCGGATTTTGAGCAAATATTTTGGGCCATTCGTGAAAATTGCTGCCTCCTAAGAAGGTGACGCGTCCTTCCCGATAAGCCGGCCGGGTCTTCGCCCCGAGAAAAAGCGACGTGTGATGAAAATGCGCCTCGCAGGCCTTGTCGATATAGGCATTCGGGCCCGGGCTCATCCCGTGAATGATTTCCACATTTTCAAGCGTGTCGGCCCTTGCCATTAGCGCCTCCACCAGCGCCGGCGGCTCACCGACCCAATCGCCAAAAATAATTTTATCCCCCAATTGAACATGGGACACGGCCTCCTCGGCGGTATAGATCTTGTCTCGATACTTCTCCTGCCAATCCATAGCTATGCCTCTTCCTCAAGCGCACACCAGTAAAGCATGGTCGCCATGCTGCCGGTCTGGCAGAGTTTATCATCCTGATTGACAATGCGATAGCCGATGTTTAAAATGCCGCGGTCCGGTTTCGATTTGGAGCGTTTAGCCTCCAGCACTTCAATTTCGCAGTGAATGGTGTCGCCGATTTTAATCGCGCCGACGAATTGCCATTCAGTGCTAAGCGCTGCGATGGCCGATCCGTCCACAAGCCCCATTCTCCCCCAAAGTCCGGTGGCAATGCCGGCGCCGAGAAGGCCGTGCGCGATCCGACTTCCAAAAGGAAGGGCCTCGGCATAGGTCCGGTCCGTGTGGATGGGATTGTTGTCCCCGGTGATGCCGGCAAATAAAACCACATCGGTTTCTGTCACCGTCCGCGATAGCGTTGTAAAGCGATCTCCCACCTTAAATTCATTCAGGTAATAAAATGAACGTCTCATCGCATCCTCCCGCAAACTCATTGAATGGCATATTCTTTTAAAAGGTGGCGGCCGACGACCATGCGGCAAATTTCTGAGGTCCCTTCGCCAATGGTCAGCAGTTTGGCGTCCCGATAGAAGCGCTCGACCTGATATTCGTCACACAGGCCATAGCCGCCCATAATCTGAAGCCCCATATCGCAGATGCGCACACACATCTCCGAGGCGAACATCTTCGTCATCGTGGCCTGCTTGGCAAAGGGAAGCCCGGCGTCGCACAGCCGTGCCGTGTTGTACATCAGCGTGCGGGCCGCTTCAATCTCTGTCCCCATCTCGGCCAGCTTGAAGGAAATCGCCTGATTCTTGCAAATCGGTTTGCCAAAAGTCACCCGCTCCTGGGAATATTGAATCGCCCGTTCAAAAACACCCTGGGCCATGCCCACGGCCACTGCGGAAATGGCAATTCTGCCTTCATCCACACAGGTCATAAAAAGCGGAAAGCCGCGGTTCAGTTCGCCCAGAAGATTCTCTTTGGGGACGCGGACGTCGTCGAATGTCAAAGGACAAGAATAAGAGCTGTGATTGCTCATTTTTTCTTCCGGCTTGCCGATGGTTAAACCCGGCGTGTCCCGCTCCACGACGATGATCGAAATGCCCCGGCTGCCCACCGCCTCCGGATCGGTTTTGCACGCCACCAGAAAGGTATCCGCATAGGTGCTGTTGGTGATAAACGCTTTCGAGCCGTTAATCACCCACGTATCGCCATCCAAAACCGCTTTGGTTTTGATCTGCCCCGCATCGGATCCGGATTGCGGTTCCGTCAATGCGAAGGCGTTGAGCTTTTCGCCGGATGCCGCCGGCACCAAATATTTTTGCTTTTGCGCCTCTGTCCCGGCAAGGAGAATCGGCGTGCTGCCAAGCGACGCGTGCGCATCAATGATCGAGGCGAGGGAGGACGAATGCCTGGCCAGCTGCTCCATCACCAACACATCGCAAAGATGATCCAGCCCTGCGCCGCCGTATTCTTCTGGGACGCAAACGCCCAAAAACCCAAGCTCCCCGCACTGCTTCACTTCTTTCATTGGAAATTCATGGGCCAGGTCCAGCTCCGTCACAGTTTCCGCCACGGTTTTATCGGCAAATTCTTTGGCCAACGCCTGAACGTCCAGTTGATCTTCTGTCAAAAAATATTGATTTTCCATCATTGCCTCCATTTTATTTGCTCAATGGTTTTATTTAATATGATTGTAGCAACATCCTGCTTTGCTGTCTTTGTCTACTTCTGTTAATTCCGCTCCCGAATTTTTTCAGGATTTGAGAATGCCGTGAATCCGAGCCGATTTTTCACAAAAAAATAAAAGCCAAAGGCTCAGAATCCATCATGGATTCGTCGCTCAGCTTTCATTTCTCGTCTCATATCTTTTTGTGTGCCTGCTCGAAATCGTAAACGCGCAGTGAATATTGAAGTCGCATCAACAGAGCATCGTTATCTTTGAGTTCTCGTCCGCTGATCTCTTCTATCATCGAAATGCGATATTTGATTGTGTTGTAGTGCACGCCCAGGTCAAGGGCGGTCACTTTCATATTGCAAAAATGGTTGAGATAGCAGCGCAATGTGTCGATATATTTCGTACCAAAGGTCTGATCGTAGCGCATGAGCTTTGTCACCACAGGATGCATATAAAACGAGACCCCGTGAACCCGCAGCGTCGCATTCATTATATCGTCGAGCAGGTAATCCTCATAATAGGCCAAGCGCGGGCGTGTTTCTTCCCGCGACTGGCCATAAAGCGCGGCCTTTAAAGCTTGTTTATAGGCCAACGGCACAAAAGTATCTTCATCGAATTCAAAGCTCAGGCCCGCATTTAAATCATACTTTTCACAGCATTCGTGCAGGGCCTTTAAAATGCTTTTTCTGGTGCCTTCTGTCGCTTTCTCAAGTGAAAACAACAGCAGCAGCCGGTTGTTGTAAACCGCGCTCACATGATAAAAGATCCCGTATCGCAAAAAATCCTTTAACCGGCCGAAGGCGACATTTTCGGCGCTCATCCCATCGATTCTCCGCGCCAGGCACACCAAAATTTTCTGCTCCCCAAAAGACAGGCTGCTGTTGCGCCGCATGATGATCTGAGCCATCTCGGGTGACCCGCTTTTAATCAGTTCCAATAAAAGATCATCTCGGGAATCGTTGAGCCGGCCCAGGACATTGGGATCCGCATTATACAAAACCGTCAACCCCTTCGCGACGACCTCTAACGCTTTAGCGTCTGTGTCGCGAAAGGGCCGGACATAACTATAGACCCCGATAAACCCACAGCATTCATCCCGATAAAAAAGCGGCACCCGAATGCCCCGAAAGCCATCGGGAAGGTCGAGTTCAAAAGCGCCGGCATCCTTTTGAAACCGCGCGAGCACATCCTCTTTTTCCATGACGCTGATGATCTCTTCCGACACATAGTGCTCGGCCATGGTCGTGTCCCACAGCGGGTTGTGCAGCCCGAGTTCCTCCGACGCATAAAGCACGCGAAAACGCGTGTCCACCATCGCGACCGGATTGCCCAAAATCGCCGTGACGCGATCGATAAACGTTTGAATGCTCGGATTTTCGGCCAGCAATTCCAATAATATCTGCGCCAGATCGTCTGCCGATTTTACCTTGCTCATGATTTCCCTCCCAGATACCTTCGCCGCAAAGACATTTCGAAATAGTGGCCCTCTTCCTCAACCCAAAACAGGGAAGAGCATCACTGCCCTTCCCTTTATACCATTTTTAACACGCCGTTGACAATCGGCTATTCTTACCACATGCCCGGTGCGGAGGAATCCATCATCACGTTGATCTGCTTGGTTTCCTGGAATTCATCGAGCCCTTCTTCGCCGAGCTCCCGCCCGGAACCGGACATTTTATAGCCGCCCCAGGGACATTGTGCATACGCCCAGTTGTAATGATTGATCCACAAAATGCCTGCACGGATTTCTTCCGCTGCGCGAATGGCGCGGCTGTAATTTTCTGTGAACACGCCGCCGGCAAGACCATAGCAAGTGTCGTTGGCTTCCTTAAACGCCTCTTCTTCCGTCTTAAACGTTTGAATGGTCACCACCGGCCCGAAGATTTCTTCCTTCACAATCGCCATGTCCGGCGTGCATGCATCAAAAACCGTCGGTCGGACAAAGTTGCCCTTCGCATAAATACCATCGGTCAATGGATAGCCGCCGGCCAGGCATTTCGCGCCTTCCTGCTTACCCAGTTCAATATAGTGCATGATGGTCTGCAGCTGCTCCTTGGAAACAATCGCGCCGATGTTCGGGTTGTCCAAGCCGATGCCCACCGTCACTTTATTCGTTTTTTCGATCAGGATTTTAACAAATTCATCGTGAATTTTTTCGGCGACGAATACGCGGGAGCCGGCGCAGCAATTCGCACCCTGATTCGAGAAATCCGTTTCCATGACCCATTCGACCGCATTTTCAATATTGGCATCGTCATAAACGATGATCGGCGATTTGCCGCCCAACTCCAAGCCGACACGCTTGACATTGCCGGCCGAGGCGCGGATAATGTCCTGCCCCACGGCCGTGGATCCGGTCATCGTCACCATATCCACATCCATATTCGCGGCCAATTCGCCGCCTACACTGCCGCCCGGGCCTGTGATCAAATTCACAACCCCTTTCGGAAACCCGACCTGATCGAGCACCTCAAACACGCGAATAGCCGTGAGCGGTGTCAGCGATGCCGGTTTAAATACAATGCTGTTGCCGGCCGCCAATGCCGGCGCTGCCTTCCAGGAAAACATCAGGCAGGGCACATTCCAAGGCGCAATCATCCCAACCACGCCAATGGGCTCTTTCACCGTCACCGATTGAATGCCAGGATACGCATCCAGCGGATTGATTCGACCCTCGGATTGATTAATCAAACCTGCGTAATAGCGGAAAACGCCGACCACCATGCCAATGTTTCCCACGGCATTGTTGTAGGTCATCCCCGTATTCATGGACTCCAGTTTGCACAGCTCGTCGGAAATTTTTTCGATTTCATCCGCCACCGCCAAAAGTTTCTGACTTCTAAACGATGCCGATGCCCGGCGCCATTCTCCCGGCCCGTAAAACGATTCTTTTGCCGCAGCGATGGCACTTTGCACATCCGCAACATCGCTGTTGGCCACCTCGGCCAGCTTTTCGCTCGTCGCCGGATTGATGATATCCCGGGTCTTTCCGGATTGCGCCGCAACCCATTTCCCGTTAATATAATTCATTTTTGCCGTCATATCACAACCTCCTATTGGTACGCGTCATAAGTATAGGTGATATACGCTTTGATTTGATCCATATTGTGTTCGCCGGGCGCATTGGCAATGGCCGCGTCCTTGGCCATCACATCTGCAATGCTCAAAGCATCTTCGAGGGAATAGCCGCTCGCTTTAAGTGTCGGGATCCCGATCTCTTGCATCAGTGCGATGGCTTTATCGCCCATGCGTTTGGCAAGCGTTTCTGCAGGCGTTTGTGCGTCAAAAGAAACGCCCATGGCCTCAGCCACGACTTCTGCCGATTCGCGATCCCCGTATTGTGCCGCATAAACCATCGATCCCGGGAATCCCCAGGCACAGCCCAATCCGTGCGGCACATGGTACTTCCCGCCGAACGACTGCGAGAACGCGTGCCCCATCTGGCAGCCCGATTCCAAAATCACGAGCCCGCCGAGGTTTGCGGCAAAAGCCATTTTTTCTCGTGCCAGAGCATTGTCCGGTTCCTTAACGGAGATGGGCAGGTATTTCATAGCGATGCGAATGCCTGCAGCGCCAATGGTATACACATAGGGATTCCAATTTTTGGATGTAATGGCTTCGGCGCAATGGGCCAGCGCGTCCATCCCCGTCGATGCCGTTTGGCTTTTAGGGAGGGTGTAGGTCATCACGGGATCCACAATGGCCAAATCCGGCGAATACTCGGGCACCTGCTTAACCCCTGTCTTTGAATCGCCGATAACGGCGTATTGCGAATTTTCAGAGCCTGTCCCCGCCGTGGTTGCAATGCAAATCAGTTTGATTTTGTGATCCTTGCAGGAGGTTTGATAATAATCGCAAATGGTTGTCCCGCCCATGCTCACGACGATCCCAATGGCTTTGGCTGTGTCCAGACTGGAGCCGCCGCCGACCGCCACGATGCCATCCACCGCGTTTTGAACGGCCACTTTTGCCCCTTCATCACAAATATCCGAAGGCGCATCCGCCTTGCAGCAATCAAAAACAACAGGGTCGTAACCGGCCGCTTTCAGGCAATCGATCACCTTCGTCGCGACTTGGAATTTGATCAAATCCGCTTCCGTTACGACCATGATCTTCGACATCCCGAGCTCTTTGGCTTTTTCCCCTGCCAATTCCGCGACGCCTTCACCGAAAAGCGTCGGACAAAATCTGTTCCAATACGACATCTTCATCTGTTCTTTACCTCCATCTCACCTTATTTTTATATCTTGAATGAGGCGTAGCCATCGTCTGCCATAATCGTGGAGCCGTTAACTGCCGACGCTTCATCCTGAGACAACAAATAAACCGTTCCGGCAATCTGTTCGGGGGTTAAAATTCTGTTAGACATGTGAAGGGATTTGCCATGCTTTTCCGCCACGGGATCGGCTTTCATAACGGAAAGGGCCATTTGGGTTGCGACCCACCCCGGCGCCACCGACAAAACCCGGATCCCGTATTGCGCGAGTTCATAGGCTGCGCGCTGGGTCACCATGCGAATGGCGCCCTTGGATGCGTGGTAGGCAATGGATTCCGTATTGACTAAAATGCCACAGATCGAACCGATATTAACAATGACGCCCTTCTTTTGTTCCTTCATGACCGCCGCGCAATGCTTCATCATCTGAATGGTGCCCATCACATTGATATCCATCGTCTTGCGGATATCTTTGACATCGAGTTCAAAAAAATCTTCGCGCTTTCCCACCACGCCGGCATCGTTGACCAGCACGTCAATGCGGCCGTATTTTTTCTTGGCTGCAAGCGCCACCGCTCTGCAGTCTTCATCGGAGGAAACGTCGCATTGCATCCACATGGCATCTGTCCGTTTTTGAAGCTCAGCTTCCGTTTCTCTGCCGACTTTTTCTCTGCGGCTTGCGATCACAACGGCGTAACCCGCCTCGGCAAATCGTTTGGCAATGGCCTGTCCGATTCCTTCGGAACCGCCAGTGACAACTGCTATTTTTTTATCCATTTTTACTTGCTCCTCCTATAAATATAAAAGTGTAGTGGTCTTACACCCAACAGACAGTTGGGCCTTCATTGTGATTTTCAATATGTATCCCTTTTCCGTATTTCATTATATAAGTTACTAATCTATTCGCATATGTCAAAAATAGACAATATCATGATAACGTTTTTTCACTTCAATCAACATTGGACAAAAACGACAAATTGTTGCAATGCCATTTATCCAAACCAAATAAAGACAAGCGGTGATTCCAATGCTATCCTAATGAATATAAAGGGCGGCCAATGTACAAAAACACAAATGCAGCATATTTTAAATGATTGGAGGATAATTCTATGAATGACCAAATGGTTTTAAAAAAGGCCCCTTCATTCCGGTGGGTAATGCTTTTGCTAAACATTCTTGCCTACGGACAGTTCTTTTTGACAGTCCAAATCCCGACTGTCTTCGGCGCTTATATTGCAAAAGACTTTGGTGTTTCTGCAATGCTCATTTCCTTATGCGGAACCATCATCTTGGGCATGTTCGCAATCACGGGAAGTCTCGGAGCTAAAATATCTGGGAAGCTTGGACTAAAGAAGGGCATTTGCTTCGCCATTATTGTAAACATCATCGGTGCTTTACTGATCATTGTGCTCGGCAAATCCTATGTGGGATATGCCGTTTGCTGTGCTATCGAAGGGCTTTCCGGCGGGCTGATCTGTGGTGCCATCACAACCATAAATGTGTATTGGTTCCCTATCCGAGAACGCGGTATCGCCTCGGGAATTCTCCTCGGTATTCTCGGTGTGGCCTTTTCAATTGACACCTTCTTTGCCCCCAAATTAATGGCAACCGGAATCAGTTGGCAGATGGGAGCAAGTCTTCTCGCCGCAATTCCAAGCGCTGTGATCGTCATCCTCTACTTTTTCTTTGCTAAAGAAGTAGAACAAATCTATCCCGGTCATCTCACCATTGCCGAAATGCTGCCAAAGGAAAACGAATCAACACCAAAAGCTGATATTGAGTCTCTTCCTAAAACCATGACGGATCTCAAACATCAACGTTATCTCTGGTGGGCAGTTGTCTGCGGCTTTGTTACAGGGGCCAATGTTTACGGATTCCCAGCATTCGTTAACGGACTGCTCCTTGAAAAAGGCACTGCTGTGGCACTTGCAAATACTGTGACCAGTATTACTTTCTTCACATCCATCCTTGGTTCCCCACTGGGAGGTCTCATCTCTGATAAAATATTCAAAGGCAGCCGCTGGCAAATTGTGTGCATCGGAAATCTTATCATCGTAGCCAGTTTGCTCATTGTTACTTTCTCTGGCGGCACTCTAATGGCTATCGCGATCATCATCGCGTATGCAGCAGTTTCCATGGTCATGGGACCTTTTTGGGCCATCCCTCCTGAACTTGGCCATCCCAGCATTGCAACGGAGGCATCCGGCTTTGTCTTAGTATTTGGCAATCTTGGCGGAACTATTATCGGCTTCATTCTTACAGCACTTGCCACCGCAAGTGGAACCTATTATGTTCCCATGTTCCTGTGCTTAGCGATGGCGCTTCTCAGCGCACTGGGTGTATCCCATATTAAACGCTAAATCCGTTTCCTTTTTCGCGCTTAAAAACGTATAATCAAAAATGGCCTTGGCGGCCGGCTGAAAACCGACTGTCAAGGCCATTGTCTTTTTATTTTCAAATCCCCGCCGGCTCCCCGGCCATCGCTTTGAGCGCTTCTGCCGTCGGGACCCGCTGATCCTGATCGCAGATTAAAACCAGACGATCCCCTGCGACCAGCACGGTATCGCCATTGGGTGTCAGCTCCCGGTTACCCCGCTGAACGCTGACCACAAGACTGCCGGGCGGCCAGGCCACCGAGGCGATGGCCGCCTGGTCGAGCACCGACCCCAAACTGATGCTGGCCATCACCAATACCTTGCTCTGCCCCTCTGATGTGCGGTGCTCGTCTGACCGCGGCTTCGCGATGAGCCGGCCCAGCCCCGCTTCAAACAACGGCTCGGTTTTGATGAGCGCTGCTGTCAGTTCCGAAATGATCACCACTAATCCGATATAAATTAAATGATTGAGGCTGCCCGTCAGCTCGCTGGCCAAAACCACCGCGGTCAAGGGCGTCCGCACAATCGCCGCAAAGTAGCCGGCCATTGCCAGAATCACAAAGTTGTTGATCAGCTGGGGATCCACGCCGAAATGCATAGCCGCCAAATGCCCGTAAATGCCGCCGACAAAGCCGCCGAGCACCATCATCGGCGCCAGGGAACCGCCCGGCGCGCCCGAGGAAAAACAAAGCATGGAAAATAAAAATTTAACGGTAAAGAGCATCACGATCATCCGGAAGCCAAAGGCTCCGGCACCAAGATCTTCGAGCATGACATGACCATCGCCAAGCACTTCGGGCAAAACAAAACCGATCATGCCAGCCAATAAAAATGGGATCACCGGATGATATTCCCGCGGCAGCCGGCGCAGACGACTGTAAAAACGACCGCTCCCCTTTAAACATTGATGGAAAAGCGCCCCCGTCAGCCCGCAAAAAATCCCCAGCAGCAAAACCAGCCACCCTTCAGACAGCCCCAGCATCCCCTGAAGCGGAATGCGAAACACCGGATTCATCCCAAAGAAAACCTTTGAGACAAAGTCGGCGACGACGGCCGACGTCATCACCGAAAACAGCATGTTCAGCGAATAATCTTTATAAAATGTTTCAAGGGCAAACATCACCCCGGACAGCGGGCAGTTAAATGCCGCCGATAGGCCGGCACTCGCACCGCAGGTTACCAGATAACGCTCTTCAAGTTCGTCCCGGCGAAACGTCCGGGAAAATCCCTTGCCCGCCATGGCGCCCAGCTGCACCGACGGTCCTTCGCGCCCCAGGGATAACCCCCCGACGATCCCCAACAGACTACCTGCCAACTTAGCGACGAGCACCCGCCACCAGCACATATCAAAATAGCCCCGCAGTTCGCCGCTGACCTCCGAAATCCCGGAACCGCTGATCCAGGGTTCCCAGCGTATAAGCCTGGCCACCACCATTGCCATCCCTGCGAGCAATAAAAAAAAGACGGACGCTGCCCACCAGCTGTGCATATGGTGCAGCATGGCCATGTGGAAGGCCAGGGACCAATCCATGGCCCGACGGTAGGCCACCGCTACCAGGCCGGCCGCCACGCCCACCAGCGCACCTTCCCCGGCCAGGCGCGCAGAAAAAACGCGGTGATCTTCCACCATATGATGCAGGGTTTTCTGCGATTGTCTCTGCATGATACGCCTCCTTTTGCACAAGCCGCACCCGTTTTCGGGGATGCCGATTCATTTTTTCGCATGCTTTTCGTCGTCGTAGCGCCACTGCATTTTCGAATAATCGAAAACGCCCATTGCGATCAGGCGATCGTGCTCATCGCTGATTCTCACCTCAACCACGACGATTTTCTTCCCGTTCTTGACAATTTCCGCCGTGCCAATCAGTTTCTCGCAGTTCATGGCCGGACGCAGAAAATCCAGGCTTCCCGAAAGGGTCACCACGCGATAACCGTCGGCCGAGGATACCGTTCCGCCGACATTATCGGCCAGGGTATAAATGCATCCGCCGTGCACCGATCCGTTGAGGTTTTTAATTTTATCCGTAATGGCTAATTCTGCCCGCGCCTTGCCCTCGATCAGGGAGACGGTCTTGATGCCCAGTTCATTCGCGAAAGTATTTTCTCTTCCGCGGATCATCAGGATTTTTTCCATTTCTTGTTGATGCCGATCCACTTTTTTTCTCCGACTCTTAATTTTTGTTTTATGTTTTATTATCATACCCCAACGACGTCATCACGGTCAACCGTCGCACCGCAATCAAAAAAATAAAAATCCACCTGAGCCAGACATGCTATAATCATGGCATCAGGTGGTGACTCTGCAGCGCATCACCGCTTCGGTTTATGTATTGAAAATGGCCTCAACCTTTTTCGCCATCGCCTGCCCGAGGCACACGTGACTTTCCGGCGTGAAGTGCACATGATCGACACGGCCGGCGTGTGCATAAAGCCCCGCCTCGATGAACGCCGATCCGTATTTTTTCGCCAGCGCGCGATACATCGGAATTAGCGCCCGGCTCTTGCAATAATAATCGTTAAGGGTGGCTTCAGTCACCGTGTCGGAATAGGCCTGCAAAAAAGGCTCCGCTGGGGCCCGGCCACCGGCCACTTCAATCGGCGCCGCCAGCAAAATCCGCGGCCCCTTCCGCCACCACGGGCCGGCCAGTGCCCTTTGGATCAGCGTCTCCATATGCGCGGCGATTTGTTCCGGACTGTCTGAGCGAATGCAATCGTTGCTGCCCAGCATTAAAATCAGCAGGTCCACCGGCGCGCGGCCTGTCATGCTGGTGGTAAAAAAATCTTTGCCGCTGCCGTAATAATTCGGATAAATCACCGTGGCAATGGTTCGCCCGTTAAAGCCGGCGTTGATCACCTCAAAGCCGTCGCCCAGAAGATCCTGCATCACCTCGGGCCAGCGGTGCCCGCGATCGTAGCGGCCGCCGTCCCGGGGATCGAAACCAAAGGTGTTCGAGTCCCCGTAGCACACAATGCGTTTAATCGTCTTCTCTGTCATTTTCGCTCCTCATGATCGTTTTACTGTTTGATGCCGTCCCACGGAATTGCATTCAGCCATCAACTCGGAAAGGAAATCCATGTCTGTCATCGCGCTTTATATCTCTTCGGTCACCGGCAACACCCGGCAAGTCGCCGATGCCATCCGGGAAGCCTTGTCCCCGGCATACACGGTTATCGTCTGCGACAGCCGCTCGCCGGCCGCTCATCCTGAAGCCGACCTCTGCTTGCTTTGCTTTTGGTGCTGGCACGCCACGCTGGATCCCAACAGCCAAAAGGTCCTGCAATTATATCGCCGCCAGCCGTTTTTGGCCATCGGCACCATGGGTGGTCACCCCGAGGGGTCCCACGGCGAGCGTGTCCGCGAAAACGTGCGGCGAGCCGTCGATGCCGACAACCGGTGTCAGGGCATTTTTTTGTGCCGAGGCAAAATTCCCGAAGCCCGCACCGAATACCGCCGCACCCTGCCGAAGGATCATCGACTTTATCTCGACGACGCCGGCTACGCAAGACAGTTGTCGTCCCGCAATCATCCGGACGCGGCCGATTTGGCCCATGCCGTCGCTTTTGTCCGAAACGCGCTCAGGCGTCTCGGTCTTTAAAAGGGATGCGCGTCAAGATACTCCCGATACGCCTCGTCAATCGCCGCGGTCATCGCAACGAAAAACACCCGCATCGGCACCTCCGGATGTGTCCGAAACCAGGCGCGCACCGTCTCCACGGCAATGGGCACCGCTTTCTCGATCGGATAACCGTAAGCACCGCAGGAAATCGCCGGGAACGCGATTTCCTCGATGCCATTGGCCGCCGCCAAATCGAGGCTGTTCGCATAGCACGCGGCGAGCAGCGGCGCGTCCCGCTCGTCATTGCTGTAAATCGGACCCACGGTGTGAATCACATAGTCCGCATTGAGACGGTATCCCCGGGTGATCACCGCCTGCCCGGTGGCACAACCGCCGATTTTTGCGCAGGCGGCTTTGAGTCGGGGACCGGCCGCCCGATGAATGGCGCCGTCCACGCCACCGCCGCCCAGAAGGGTAGTATTCGCCGCATTGACAATGCAGGAAATCCTCAATGCTGTAATATCTCCCCGCCGGAGCACGGCCCGCCCCCAGGGCTTCCCCTTATCGTGATTGGCCATTCGCTTTTCCTTCTTCCTCAAACTTTCTCAAAAATTCATGCGGCTTTTCTTTAGTATAGCACGAAATCACTGACAGCACCCGTCAATTTTTTGCCATTGTGAGAACGAATTCAAGCATCAAAACCATCCACGCATCAAACGCGTGATTGTATCTGACGGACAAAGTTTCCGCTCTTAACTAACACGTCAAGCGTGTAAACACAATTCGCCCAACGTTTCATCCGGCATCGTGCTGCTTTTCTCTTTCAAATACCCATAAATTTCAACACCCCTCCATTCGCATCGTTTTCTCAGTATCTTGCCAATGACTCGTTTTTCTCCCGGTAAAACATGTGCCTATGTTTGGGGCAATATTTGCACTTCCATAACATTATCCACTGGCAGGGGCAAAAAGCACGGTGTCAGACGAGAAGCATTTATGCAATAAACGAGAAAAACTCTTTGAAGTTAACATAACCATAAAAGGAGCTGATGCAAAGAACCGGCTCCTTTCAAATCCATACGATAAGGCGGAGAATATCTCTTTTTTTCGGTGCTGCTTTTGCTGCGGGCATCCCGAACGATGAATTTCATTTTTATTTTCAGTCCTCTGAGAGCATCCTTTCTGCCCTTTGGCACCTCTTGGTTTTGGATCAGAACGAATTGATAAGTTCTGCAATGCTTATTGCTTTCGTGACAACTTCTTTATATGCACAAGTACTGATGCAGACATTTTTATGCCATTGTGTTGTGACATAAGGCTCAGCGCCTTCAGCATCAAATGCCGTCGTATCTATCAGGAACAGATCGTCTCTGATGCCTGTTCCGAGCATTTTCAGATAGGCTTCTTTTTTTGTCCAGGCCTCGGTGAAAAACGCGCCGGGGCCAGGATGAATGCGGTATAATGCTTGCTCGTTTTTAGATAAGACGTGATCAGCCAGGTCCTCAAAATGCAAGACTTTCATTTCCGCATCCACACCAATACTCCCGAATGTGGTCACGCCGCAACAGACCGCATCATAACAATGCGAGATGCTAAAATCGATTCGGGGATCTTCAAGCATGGGTTTTCCATACTTATTGAAAACCGGGCTCTCGGGAAGCGTTGCCGAAAAATATTTTTTCAGAACATACCCCACCAGGAAATACGCCGTGACGCAGTTTATCCGATCGGCACGCCGACGACACCTTTCTGCTTTTTCTGCGCGGTATTTCGGTATCTTCGAGCCCATGAACGCCAGGTCGTCGTCTGTGATATCCTGTGCGTCAAAAACTGAAAAGAGCATCGCTTTTTCGCCAAATGATGTCATGTGTTCTTTAAGATAAACGCCGAGATCGCGCGGTTGATTTCTTCGATATGATCGTTGATGAAATAATGTTTGCCGCTGAATTCCGCAAATTCGATGCGGCCGCCAATATATTCCCGCCATTTTTTCAAGCATTCTGCGGAGACCATTTTATCTTCCGTTCCGTTCATCACCAGCGCAGGGATCTCCATTTTTTTATTGCCGTCATAAATATAATTCCTGAAGATTTCCAAATCGGCTCTGTATATGGGAAAAAACACTTCTTGAAATCTTCATCCTTTACCAGTTCCGCATCTACAAGATCAAAAAGCAGCAGGCCGTTCAGGATATCCTCATCGGTTATCTGTGAAAAATCAGAGGAGAGCATCCGTCTGCCCAGTGCCGATGCCGGGATTTCACAGCCGCTGACGATAAAAAACGATGCAGGATTCCCGCCGTCTTTCAGTGCGTATGCCGTCTCGAATCCAATGAGCGCGCCCGAACAATGTCCCCATACTCCCCACGGTTTTGCGGAGAGCATCTTCCTGTTTTCGTTTATAAACATACGGACAAACTCGTCAACGGTCTCGGGCATCGGCTCGCCCATTCTCTTTTCGCGGAAAGGATAAATGACAGGCAAAACATTGATCTCGTTGGAAAAAACATTTTTCCATGAGGAAAAAATGTGGGGCTGCCCCCTGCGAAAACAAAGCAGAAAAGATTGCTCTTTGCATTTTCGTTGTATTTATCGTGCGAGAACCACTTGCCCACGCCTCGTTTTATCACCTTGACGCCTCCTGTTTTTTACTGCTGCGGCAACGATATCCGCAAATCTATCGCTGATATAAAAATCAGCGATGCTGATGGTAAAGCCAAGCTCTTCTTCAAGATCTTGACAAATATATTTTGCGGTTATGGAATTTCCGCCGAAGTCAAAAACCGAATCATCCGCTTTCGGCACTAGATCAAGTTCAAGTTCCTCCATCCAGAGCTGTGACATCAGTTCTTCCATTTTCACTTTTCCTTTTATCTTACTTTTTTTGTCAGCTGCCCATAGGTCATATCCTCGCCGAGCAGAACTTCCATCCCAAGTGCAAAATACGCCTTAAATCTGCGGATCATCCGCTCATCGAATACTTCTTCACCATAGCCCACTTTGTAGATGATTTCATCCTTCCCTTCAAAAATCAGCATATTGAAAATATTCCACACTTTGGCTTCAGGGGTGCCCATATAGCTTTCAATGGGGGCTTCGCCCTATTTCATTCCCTCGCTGCCCTTGCCGATAAATTTTCGTAGGAGAAAATGAACGGCGTTTTTTGGGGCAATGACTCTGGAATGATCAAAATTTTCGTTGAGTTTTGAAAAAGAATCCACAAACGCCCGATGAAGCCCGGTATCTTCCGTGAACTTGACGCGGTGAAAAAGGCTTATGGCAAAAGTCCCCACCGTTCGGCGGTATTTTCTCGAACGGTTCTGTTCCGCGACATTGATAGCGATGTCATGATGATTCAGGGCTGCAGAATACGCCAGATGACAAAGGAAAAGGTTAACCGAAGCCGTACTGACGGAAAACTTTGAAGCGATTTCGCGAACAGACGCTGTCTCTATCTTCTGGAGGATCTTTGCGGCGTATTTCTTGCGCTCGCCTGTTGGGAAAACCACCTCGTCTTCATAACCTTCGCATTCCTTTTCCCAGTATCTTCTCTGGGCTTGAAGCGCTCCGCTTTCGGCGAGCGCGAGAGACTCCTCAATATAATCAATATATGTGTGTTTCCCTTTCTTGTTGTCGATACCGTTGTAATTGGCTATGATCTTTTTAACGATGATGCTGTTGGACGTTCCGTCGCTGATGATGTGGTTGAGACGAAAAGGTATTCCTGTACCGCCGTTCGGAACAGGGTAAAATTGAACATAAAGCTGCCGTCAGAATGCGTGCGGTTGTCGATCATAGTGAACATCTGCTTCGCCGGTTCTTTCTGCGGGTCTTCGGCGGATGCTATATCGCGAAGATCAAGGATATAGTTATACCCGCCGCCAAGATGCTGATAAACGTCACCGCTTTCGTCTGTTTCAAAGACCGGGCGAAGGGCAGGATCGTTATCAATGGTCTTTTGAACGGCCGCTTCCAGCCCTGCAGTATCTATCTCTCCATGTATCTTGAACATGGCCAGGCAATTCGCGCAGGAGTCCTTTTCTCATCATACCGCGGAGAAGCTGCTGTTCGGTTATGAGTTTATATCTTTTTGTTTCTGACATTTTAATCTCTTCCTTTATCATATTCTTTATATTGTTCCCGTTTCACATACCATTTCGGCCGGCATGCGGGGGATCGGTTTTTTTTAGATCTTTGCAGCAGCGGAGCATATCCTCCACCACTTGATCGGCTACATTGTTTTTTTGATCAAAAAGATAAAAATGATCACCATCAAACTGTCTTATTCTGAATTTCTTTGAAGTCACCTCCTCCCAACGTTGCATGACCTCAACATCTGCATCCCTGTCCTTACTGCCCGAATACGCATAGATCGGTATATCCAACATCTGATTCTCATACACAAAGCTTTCGCTGAGCGCGTAATCACTGAATATGGTCGGCATGATAAAATCCAGAAATTCCTGATTCTCCAGAAGTTCGGACGGCGTATGGCCAAGCCCCTTTATTTCCTCAATCAGAGGGACTATGCCCATGCTTGTTCTGTACGGCGAAGGGTCTTCGTCCTGGGGTGCGTGTCTGCCCGATATCTGAAGACAGCAGGGATGCAGATTATATTTTTTTCTCAGGATGCAGGCCACACCAAAGGCGACAATTGCCCCGAGACTATGGCCGAAAAGTGAAAACTCCACAAATTTTTCACCTTGTCCGATCTCGTGAGAGATACACGCTGCGGTCTCCCGACAGATCGACTTAATATCGCTTGAAAGTTGTTCTTTCAGTCTGATGCCGCGTCCGGGAAGTTCGACGGGAACGGCATCCACCATTTTGGAATTGATCCAGTGATCAAACATCCTGGCATTTCCACCGGCATGATGGAAGCAAAAAATGACGGGACGGTCGCCCTTTATCCTGTCAAGGAATATCGACTTTTCTCTGCTTATCATAATTTCTCCCAATCGTCCGTCACCGTGAGGGTTCTGACCCGCTCAGTGTAATCACTGGACATCTGCTCCAGCATCTTCTCGTCAAAAGCCTGTTTGACATAATCCATACCGAGAACAAGCTTCCCGCCGCTGTAATAAAGTTGGTGATCAAGAAGCACCTGCGGCGTTCTTGTCTGCGCAAAGATCTCGGTAAATCCTGCCCTTGACAGCATCTCGTGACCCATATCATTATCAATATCGATAAGACTGGTAAAAACATAGGGCACTGCAATCTCATCATCGTATTTCTTGGCAAGTATGCCCAGCATATTGATCACGTTGCAGTTCCGTTATTCAATGGCATTTCACAGCTGACGGCCGATCTTTTTAGCATGGGCCAGAAAAGAGCATTTCTTGTGTTTATAACCGATCAGGGCAATATTTGTGAAATCACTCAGCGCCTGCCGCACATCGGGATGCCCAGGCTGCCGGTTAAACATCGTCAAATCAAGGGTGATATCCTGGTTTTCGCTCCATTGAGAGAGACTGGCTGTGCAAAGCACCGGAGAAGGTGTAAGGTCATACCTTCTGATCTTCTTCCAAAGCATTGCACTAAGTTAATCCTCCAAAGTATCAGTCATTCTGGAAAACTCAGGCTTTCTGATCTGTGTCAGCGGCGTCTTCATTGGCAGATGCGGTGCGGGAGGCAATTTGTTGATCTGCTCCTCCCAGTACTTTCTCGCAAGGCTATAGTACTGCCTTTCTTTCAGCCACTTCTGCTCATCCGCCAAATACTGACGGAAGCTATAATCGGTGGTCAATATCTCTTTGCCCACATAAGCGGAAAACAGCTGCGACAGAAATGACCTGATGCTCCAACCGTCCAGAATCAGACAATCGATATCCATATGAACAATTCCCCTGTCCGCATCAAGCATTTTGACTTTGATATCAAACATCGGCCATTGCCCCAGTTCAAACGTATGGGATACCATTTCTTCTCTGAGGTCCCTGCTGCCGTCATCGGGAACAATCTCTATGTGATATCCCGGATTTTCAGCCAGAGCCTTTGCTGTCCCATTGGCATGGATCACCGTCCTCAGTATTCGTTTTTTCTGATGACTTCATTCAATGCCCTTTCCAAAGCCCTGACATCAAGATTCTCAACCTGATATTCGACATAGTAATTGGCGATTATATCACCAAGGGCGTAACGGTTTTGCCGGCCCACCACATAAGCCGTTTGCAAGGCTGTGAGTTCATTGACCACAATACCATCCATGCTGTCGAGATCCTTTATGAGTTTCTCCCTTGATTCGGACAACCGCTTTTTCAACTCAGGAGTAAGAGCCCCCTTAGGCGCTTTGAATTTGAGTTTGCCGTCTTCCGCCTAGATTGTAATATCCAACGAACGATATTGATTCACAAGTTTCTTCACAGAAGTGATCCCATTGCGGTCTTGAAAGCTTTATATTCTCACGGGAGAATCTGACATTTTCAGTTACAGCGCTTTTGTTTACAGGCAGCTCCGGGGCTTTCGGAAGGGTGTCTATCCGCTCAAGCCAGTATTCTCTGTCACGAAAGAATCCACTCCCACTGCAGAGCTTTTTATATGCGATCAGATAATCCCTGAATGTGATGCCCGGCTGTTTCAACTCCTTCTCAGGATGAAAATGAGTCTGTTCAAATTCATAGAGCAGATTCCAGATACTAGTCCAGCCAGTTGGGATATGATCCTCTCATTGCTAAAGCTGTTAGAATGTAGTGGCATTGGTTCGGACGGATTCCTTCTTGGACTTTACGTCCGTCGGAAAGCCTGTCTACTATCCACTTATTCGCAGCTGTTCGGTTTACGCAGGTTGAACCGCATCCCGTGTGTTCGCTTGATACCCCCCAGGAGATTGAATAAGCGGTGAGGAATGTTTGGCCCACTGCATTATTTATCTTCGGAGGTGTTTTTCTATGTTGAACGCTGTTGGCATTGATGTTTCAAAAGGCAAGAGCACGGTTGCAGTCCTACGACCCGCAGGTGAAATCGTGCATAAGCTTTTTCATGTCCGTCACTCTGTCAGAGAACTTTCTGAACTTGTCTCTTATGTCAGAAGCCTGGATGGTGAAACACGGGTCGTCATGGAGACAACCGGCCATTATAAGGTCAAGTCTGATCCGGCCGATGCCAAGAAAATCGCTCAGTATGCGCTTGGCAAGTGGCCGTTTCCGCGTCAGCATTCAGCGATGGATAATACACGAGCGCAAATGAGCTGTTCAGCAGTCCCATACGCTCTGACGGCTGTGAGAAATGGATCGATTACGTCCTGAAAAAGAAATCCGAAGGGAAGCTCTTATCTGGTTTATATGACAGCCGGAGCCAACAAGTTTCTGCGAATCTATTACGGCAAAGTCAAAGAATGTATCGCTGCTCAAAGCTCTGCTGAATCAATCTCTTTTATAGCCCTCTCTTTTCTTTGACCGGCATTAACATGGTAGTCTTATTTTTATCCCTTCATTTCTGCCTCCTGATTTTTTAAAATAATGCTTGACTTTTTATTAGTAGGCTTTATTTTATAATTTGATAAACCGCCATAAGGACAGAGAGAATTATGATAAGAGCATAATCCCGAACTGTCATTTTGCAGTCTATATTATGAATGTTTTCTGCATTCCGGCGATATTCCCCTTGTTTCCGCGGAAGCCGATAAAAACTCTGCTATTCTGATAACTCTGAACATCATCGGAACCACTAACATCTCCACGTAAGCTGGAATCCTTTTTATGTTGTTTTTTCGCTTCCGTTAGAACCGATCACTCCGGTGACGCTGCCTGTACGCATTTGTATGAGACATCGGATAATATAGTGTTATCGGAATCGCATCCAAAGGACAATCTTCTGATTTCGAAAGCATCTTCGGCCGTATGGTTTTTATTCTGTTGTGATCTTTGGGGAACGATGCCATCGAGGTCCGTGCTTCTCAGTCCAAGTTCGTCAAGTTCTTTTTCTGAGAGTCTGCTGAATTCCGCCGCACTATACTTGCGACGTATTTCTCCGTTTTTCATATACCGGTATTCGTCCGCCAGATCTTTCAGAAAATAGAGTCTGTGCTCACTGATCACAAGGATCTTTCCCGTTCCCTTGATGTCTATCAGCAGTCGGGAAAGCTGCTTAATTGCCCCGTGTCAAGATTCGCCGCCGGTTCGTCAAGCAAAATCGTATCCGTATCCATAACCATCGCCGAGAAGATGGCAATCAGCTGTCTTTCGCCGCTCGAAAGCGTGAAAACAGAACGATCGCGCAGTTTTTGAAGCCCGAATCTTCTGAAAACTTCATCCGTCTTTCGAACAATCTCAGCATGGGACAGACCGGTGTTTTCCAATCCGAAAGCTACCCCCGTTGTGCTGTTCACCGTAAAGAACTGACTTCTTGGATCCTGAAATACCGAAGATACCTTTTTGCTCACCTCACCGATGGAACACGTTGAAATATCTTCCCCGCCAACCCAGACAATGCCTGTAAACTTGCCTTCATAAAATTCCGGAATAAGGTGATTGATGCATCTGAGTAAGGTCGATTTCCTGCAGCCGCTCTCGCCATGGAAGCATATGCATCTGCCTTTTTCTATATTTCCGTCAACGCCGTTCAACGTGTTTTTTTCGTCATCTGAATATTTAAAACCTATGTTGAACTTCACTGAATTTTCATCCATATATCGCCTCTCCTTAAATGTTAGATATATCTAATTTATATTTAAAAAAAGAAGGGCAATTATTTCCCTATATATTTTTTAACATTTGAATCGCAAAATGTCAATGTCAAACACAGACCTGAAATGTCCAAAGACCGTATTTCTCATAGCAATCCTTCTAAAATGACCTTTTGGCAAACAATCATTTCGGAAGATTCCTCCTGCCCACCTATATTTTTCTGCTCCCTATTTTCTTTAAGATCGCTGGAACCACGCATTTAACGCATAGTTTTCTTCATACAAAAAACACCGGCATAAAAAATGTCGGTGTTTTTGCGGATCGGTCACGGCATTACAGAATATCGATGATCTCCCCAGAAAGGGCTTTGTTCATGCTGCGCACAGCGCAAAACTTACCGCACATGCTGCAGGCCTCGCTGTGATCGTCCTCCGGCGCGCGGCTGTCGCGAATAGCCCGAGCCGTTTCGGGATCGATGGCTTCGGCAAACTGCGCCTCCCAATCGAGGGCCCGTCTGGCATCGCCCATGCGATCGTCCTGATCTCTGGCGCCGGGCACGCCCTTGGCAATGTCCGCCGCGTGGGCCGCGATGCGGCTGGCGATAATCCCTTGGCGCACATCCCCGCGGTTGGGCAGCGCCAGATGCTCCGCCGGCGTCACATAGCACAGGAAAGCCGCGCCGTTCATGGCGGCGGCTGCCCCGCCGATGGCCGCCGTGATGTGATCGTATCCCGGGGCGATGTCCGTCACCAGAGGCCCAAGCACATAAAAAGGCGCCCCCTGACAAATCGTCTGCTGAATTTGCATATTGGCCGCCACCTGGTCGAGCGGCACGTGGCCCGGCCCTTCCACCATCACCTGCACATCCTTGGCCCAGGCGCGGCGCGTCAGCTCGCCCAAGCGCACCAGCTCGTCAATCTGGCAGATATCGGAAGCGTCCGCCAGACACCCCGGCCGGCACGCATCCCCGAGACTCACCGTCACATCGTGTTCCCGACAAATATCCAAAATTTCGTCGTAATATTCGTAAAAGGGATTTTCTTCGCCGGTCATGCTCATCCAGGCAAACACCAGGCTGCCGCCCCGGCTGACGATGTTCATCTTGCGGGCATTGCCCTTGATCTGCGCGATGGTATTGCGGGTGATGCCGCAGTGCAGCGTCACAAAATCCACGCCGTCCTCCGCGTGTAGACGCACCACGTCGATAAAATCCCGAGCCGTGAGCGTGCCGAGATCGCGCTGATAATGAATCACCGCGTCATAAACCGGCACGGTGCCGATCATCGCCGGGCATTCCGTGCAGAGCTTGCGTCGGAAGGGCTGGGTATTCCCATGGCTCGACAGATCCATAATGGCGTGGGCCCCGAGATTCACCGCATCCAGCACCTTGTCCATCTCCGCGTCGTAATCCGCCACGTCGCGGCTGACGCCCAGATTCACGTTGATCTTGGTGGTAAGCATGCTGCCGATACCGTTGGGATCAAGACCCCGGTGCCCCGGATTGGCCGGGATCACCACCTTGCCAGTTGCCATCAGCGCCGCGAGTTCCGCCACGGACCGCCCTTCCTTTCGAGCCACCGCCTGCATCTCCGGCGTCGCGATACCGCGGCGCGCCGCTTCCATCTGGGTGTGATAGGTTCTTGTCATCATTGCCTCCTGCTTCTCGTGCTTAACCGTTAACGATTGAAGGCCCCGGAAGCAGCAGCCGGGAGCGATTCCCCCGCGGATTGCGTTTCCGGCGCCTGGCCGGGATCCGGCCTGCCGCGCGCTCTGCGCACGGTTTTCTTCGCGGCCAAAGGTGGTGCCCCCGGTTGACCGCGCACAGCAAAAAGGATACACCTGAACAGGCATATCCTCAAAGTTTCGCGATGGTCCCTCCGTTGGCATTATCCAAATCAGGTGTATGGGTCGAAGCGAATGCTTCCTCTCAGCCGTTGCCAGCTCCCCTTTTTCTGTATTTAACGATTTTATTGTAACCCTTTTAATCCCGAATATCAAGCCTTACTCCATATTTTTAAGCGCTGTATCCATCGGAATTTTGCGGATACGCCTGAAATCGAGCACGGTCACGGCGGCATAGCCCGCAAAAACAGCGATGAACATTTTAATCTGCGCGCTCGGCGGCATATAAAAGCTGAACCAGCCATCCATCGTGTTAATATAGGCCACCCAGATCAGCCGGATCAAAAGGCCGGCAACCAACAGACCGATCAGCTCTGCCAGCACGATGACCCAAGTCGTCGCAATTAGATACAAAGAGGCGATTTCCCGATCCTTATAGCCTAAGATCTTAACCATGGAGATGGCATTGGTGTTGCGCTCAATAATAAGCTTGGTCAGCAGATAAATGAGCAGCGCCGCAGCCACGACGCAGGCGTATTGGAAATAGCGCATATAATTGCCCATGGAGTGATTGAGTTGTCGGCTGATTTTCGTCACATCGCCGCGGTCGATGGTCGTCGCGATGAGGCGGCTGTCGATGTCTTTAACCTTTCGATTGGAAAAGTAGCCGTTAAAATGGTTCGTGTCGTAACCAAAAACGGTGTTAAAGCGCCGGTTCGGCATAAAGACCGCCATGGTGTTCGCACCTTTTGCAAAGCCCGCGACTTCAAAATGGTAGCGCTTGTGCTCATATTTTGCAGAAAGCGTCACGCGATCGCCCTTGCGATAGCCGAACTTTTTCCGGAAACCTTCGGACAGATAGACCTCATGGCTCTTCAGGCGGCCGATCGCAGATACATAATGCGAATGGGAGGCGATGCCGTACACCGTGATCGTTTCCCCCTTGTGCACGCCGGATACCGTCTCCAATTCCGTCATCGAGAAGGGTTCCGCCCCTTTGGTCGCCGTCGGCACCGTTGCTTTTAAAATCGTCTGATAATCGGCGATCATCGTCTCGGTGGCCTCCTGCTGATAATGCCTCAGCGTCGAGGGAAAGCCCGTCGCAAAATACAGGAGCAGCATCACAAAGGTGATACCCAAAACGAGCACCAGATAGCCCGGCAGGTTCTGCAAAATGATGCGCAGCCGAAAGCGGCGGATAAACCGAATGCGCGGCAGCCGTATGGCGCGTTTTTTCTGTTTTCGGGTCAGATCGCCGCGAAGAAAAGCCAGCGGGGAAAAGCTGAGCTTCTGTGCCAGCACCGCCACGTTGATGAGCATCATCAGAATAATGGGCACCACCGTCGTCATCACGAAAGCGTCGCTGCTGATGAGCGGCACGAAGGTCGGCAGGCTGTAGCTGTTGTAATACATGCCCTCAACCACGTTTTTAAATAGCGTATACCCCAGCACATTGCCGACCGCCGCCGCCACCAGAGTGACGATCAACGGCATGGTCAGGTAATGGCGCAATAGCTCTCCTCGGCTATAGCCCGAGGCGCGCAGGGTGCCGATCGTCGCCGATTCCTTGGTTACCGTATTGCTGATGGTCACCGCGAAGATAAACGCCAGCACCACCACCAGAATATCGAGCATGATACCGGCCATCGTTCGGTCGCCGCCCATGTCGTCGATAGTGAAATTGATCGCCTGGTTTAAATACCGGGGCACAAAATCCGTCAGACGGTTCCCCGAAAGCGCTGCCTCCTTGGCGATGGTATTCATCAGTTTGTCGGCGCGCACTTTTTCCTTGTTGTCGTTTTTCGGCGCGCCGCGGTAAATCCAGGCATAATTATAGTGTGTGCTCTGGGGCAGGGCGTCAAAGGTTTCTGCCGTGACCACGGCCACGTCAAAATTGATGGCGTCGAACATCGGGTTCGTGTTGTTTTCAAAGAGCGCAGAATAATCGCTGTGGGCCACAAGACCGGTGACCTTCATCTTTCTGCCGCCGATTCGGATGTGATCCCCCACGGCAATGCCGTTGTTATTCGCGTGCATCCGGTCGATGGCAATTTCGTCGGTTTTTTTAGGCAGACGGCCGGCCATCACATCGGCCTTATTCACCCGATGCCGGACCGCATAAACGCGCACGCGACCCTTGCGGCGTCCATTTTTCTCGCTGAGCATTTTATAAAAATCGGGATAAAGCCTAATCCTCTGGTTGCGCAAGGTTGAAAGCAAACCGTCGTCCGCCGCGTGATCGAGCGCGAAGTGTCCGCTCTCGATGCGATAACGCGAAAAGCTTTCTTTCGATGTCTTGAGCATGCCTCCATTGGCCACATACACCCCCGAGACGAAACCGATGGTGATCACCAGAAAGGCAAAAATCACAAAATATTTGCCAAAATCCGTTTTCAGCTCTCGGAGCAGCCGTTTGCGCAGGGGATCTGAAATGGTGCGTTTTCTCATGGCTCTACCAACTCAGATCGGCAGCGGCCACACGGCTGGCGTTGCGCGTATCTTTTCGAATCCGTCCGTCGAGCAGCGTCACCACGTGATCCGCCATGTGCCGGATGGCTTCGTTGTGGGTCACCATGATGACCGTGCTGCCAAAGCGCTGATTCACGTTCTCAATTAAACCCAAAATTTCCTTGGAGGTTTTATAATCAAGGGCGCCCGTAGGCTCGTCGCAAAGCAAAATATCCGGATTTTTAACCACAGCCCGGCCGATGGCCGTGCGCTGCTGTTGTCCGCCGGAGATCTGGCTCGGTAGCTTATGCCGATGCTCGGTGAGACCGAGGGTCTCAAGCAATGTCTCGAGGGGCAATGGATTATCGGCAAGATAGGCGCCTACCTCAATGTTTTCCTCCACATTTAAATTGGGGATCAAATTGTACATTTGAAACACATAGCCCAGATGCCTGCGCCGATACTGCGTCAACGCCTTTTCGTTCATCGCAGCGGTGCGCTCGCCGTCGATGCCCACAAAACCACTGTCCGCCGTGTCGATGCCGCCGATCACGTTGAGCAGCGTCGATTTTCCGGAACCCGACGGCCCGAGCAGCACGCAAAATTCGCCCCGCGCCACCGAAAAATTTAAATCGTGGAGCACTTCGGCCCGCATATCGCCTTCCCCGAAGCTTTTATTCAAATGCGCGATCTTCAAAAAATCCTTTTCCATTTTCTGCCTCCCATCCTGTTAGCTTTATCTTACTTCATTATACCGCAAAAAAATGATTTCACAAATCAAATTATCGTTCCAAAATAAATGAATAACAGATTACCCTATTCATTTAAGCCCTCCCAATCTGTTCACCAGTGCAGCCTGATGTGAACCCAATGCACAAAATATTTTATTTACCTTATCGCCGGCCCTCATGATCAGCGGAAGCGTGGGCACTCTGCGTTCCCGCATTTCCTGGTGCCCATTACCTGCGGCAGGCATCGTTTTATCGGAGTGCCTGACCGCTTCTTTCGCCGCAACAGACTACGGCGGTTACGGAATTCTTGTTCCCCTTGTCTTTTATCTATTTCACAATCTGTCGCCCAGCCGGCACCCTGACAGGAAGCGCTATTTTCATCCCGTCGTTTATTCAACCGCACATTAAATGATGTAGTGACTTTTATTCGCAAAAAAATAAATCCGATCAACGGATTTACTTTTTTAGCACCACTATTCAAAAGCATCGACACCAAGATAGGCCCGAACCATTTCGAGTTCGTCCTCATGAATGCAGTTAGGAAGACTTCCGTCGCGCATGCCGGCCAGACAGGCGTCCATCCCCATCCAGCGCACCGCGGCGACCTCCTCCGGCTGCAGCATTAAATCATCGACGGTTACCGGGTTGGTGTAGACAAAGACATGGCTGAGCTCGTTATCCCAAAAGGGATGCCCGTGAAAGCGCGACCTAAATCCCCCGCGATGCTGCCCCAAATAGTGCAGATCTTCCGGACCCACGCTCAGGCCCAATTCTTCGCGCATTTCCCGCACGGCCGCATCCATCACCTCACCGCCGGCCGCAATGTGCCCCGCCGACGAAATATCGTAGCAACCGGGATTTGAATCCTTGCTCTGCGCGCGCCTTTGAAGCAGCACCTCCGGCCCGGCAGCCCCCCGGCGGACAATCCACATGTGCACCGTGCCGTGCAGACTGCCGTCCCGATGGGCCACCCCCCGCTCGCGCACCACGCCGGTCTTGCGGCCGTTCTCATCCAGCACGTCAAAAAGTTCCATCGGCTGGCCGTTAAGCGCCGCATAGACCAGCCGGTCATGCCCGTTATACATTAGCTTCAGCGAAAAGAAGCCGGCGGTTTCCATCATCAGGCGAAAAAAGATTCGGTCGCCCTCCCAGAGGTTGAGCCCCCACACGGCATCGCGGTCCACCCAGGCCAGCTCCCCTTCATCACAGGGATGCGGCTCGCCGCTAAAGCCGTCGGCCGTAAATAAATGCATATACTCCGTAACGCCGTCCCCAGAAACAAAGGTCACGATGCCGCGAAACCGCCAGGCCGTCAGCGTGTAGCCGGTTTCCTCCCAAACCTCGCGCAGCAGGCACTCTTCTGGGCTTTCATCCGCCTCAAAATGCCCGCCGACGCCGATCCATTTGCCGTGGTTCACATCGTTTGCCTTCACCGTCCGGTGCAGCATCAGCACCTGATCGCCCTGCAAAAGATAACAGAGCGTGCTCATTCGCATCATGGCCGCCCTCCTATCGCTGCAAACGGCCGTCGACCATGGTCACTTCGTCGATGGTCGCTCCGCCCAGGCAGATCTCGCCGTCGTAAAGCACCACTTCCTGACCCGGCGTCACCGCGCGCTGGGGCTTCTCAAAATCCACAGCGATCGTCGTATCCGATGTCGGTGTGACGCGCACCGCCTGATCCGGCTGGCGGTACCGAAATTTAGCCGCGCTGTCAAAAGGAGCGGCCGGCGCCCGGCCAGCGATCCAATTCATCGCCGAAGCACGCAAGCTGGTGGAATACAACGCCGGATGCTCTGCCCCCTGCACCACATAAAGCACGTTCTCCGAAAGATCCTTGCGTACCACAAACCAGGGCTCGCCGGTCCCCTGCCCGCCGATGCCCAGCCCCCGGCGCTGCCCCAGGGTATAATACATCAAGCCGTTATGTCGTCCCTTCACGCTGCCGGAAAAATCTTTGATCGGGCCAGGCTTGGCCGGCAGATACTGGCTCAAAAACTGCCGGAAATTACGTTCGCCGATAAAGCAGATCCCAGTGGAGTCTTTTTTCCCGGCGGTAACCAAATGATGCACTTGTGCCAGACGGCGCACTTCGCTTTTGGGCAAATCCCCAATGGGAAAAAGCGTCTTTTCGAGCTGCGCCTGCCCCAACTGACAAAGAAAATAGGTTTGATCCTTACCCGTATCCACCCCTTTAAGCATCCGATAGGCCCCGCTCGCCGGATCCCGGTCGATGCGGGCATAGTGCCCGGTCGCCAGTTTGTCAGCCCCGGCGACCTTCATCGCGTAGTCCATGAACGCCTTGAACTTGATCTCCTTGTTGCACAGCACGTCCGGATTGGGAGTGCGCCCCCGTTTATATTCCGCCAGAAAATAGGCAAATACCCGGTCCTGATATTCCTTTTCGAAATTGACTGTGTAATAGGGGATGCCCAGCGCCTCCGACACCCGCTTCACATCTTCATAATCTTCCGTCGCCGTGCACACGCCGTTTTCGTCGGTTTCATCCCAATTTTTCATAAAAATGCCGATCACGTCGTGACCGGCTCGTTTTAACTGCAACGCCGCGACGGAGGAATCCACCCCGCCGGACATGCCCACCACAATGCGCATGGTTTATCCTTTCCGCTCTTCCGCGATTTTTAAATTTTCCAGATTCTTTTGTTGCCGTTATTCGACCGTATAATCCGTATAACCATCCGCGTCTTTTTGCCACGCTTCAATCTCTTTATGCAATCTTTGCGAACGGCCGATCATCCAAATGCCGACGACAATGCAGATGACCGCCAAAATCGTCACAAAAAACTGGATGAATCCCTTCGGATTAAAAATAGCCGCCAAGCCAAATCCGATGAGCACCGCCGCTGTCATCACGCGCAGCGTTCCCCAAAAGGGGCCCAGCACGGCACCGGTGAGCAACATGCCGATGCCCATCGCTATGGTCCAGAATCCGACCAGTGCCAGAAAGAAACCGACGATGAATCCCGGCATCACCGCCAGTATCAAACCGATCACCAAATTAAAAACTCCCCGCCCGGTCGACCATTCTCCGCCCGGTCGTCTGGCGGCAATCAACGCGATCACCCCGACGATCAGCCGCTCGATCCCGATCAGCCGGATCACCACCGACAAAATATGGAAACCCGGCAGCAATAAAATAGCCGCTCCCAGCGCCACCATCATAATGCCCTCGGTTAAAAGGGACTGCCATTGCCCAAACCAATTTTTTATAAAACGCGGCGCACCGCTGCCGGAAGGCCCTTGTCCGTTCATTGTTTTCTCCCTTTGTTTTGATATGTGCCCTCATTATAGAAAAAAGCGGCGACAATGGCAAATTTTTCGCTTTCCTAATTTTTTTGTTTTCAGCCGGCGCTAAACCGGTCTTTCCTTTTTAAGACCTCATGGCACACCAGCGCGCTTAAAGTCAGCAGGCTGATAACTCCGCCGGCCTTAAACATCGGAACGTGGTAGTGCATTTCGATCTTATTTTTCCCAGATTGTAACGGAATTGAAATGAAACAATCGGCAAAAGTATCCGCTGTTATTTTCTTACCGTTTCTTGTGATCCGCCAGCCGGCCTTATCCTCTGGAACGGACAAAAATAACGCTTCGCCTGCTTTGCCGTCTATTTCGCAAAAAATACTCTTGTTTTTCACCTGAATCTTTTGGGCTGCTCGGCGATTGATTGCAGCTGAAGCCTTTCGGAATCGGGATAAATCAAGCACGAAAAGCTGCTCATCTTTAAAAATAAAGTTTCGGGGCATTGTGACTGTGATTTTTGCCGTGGTTTCGCCTGCCTTTGTCGGAACGAAAACCACTGAAGGCGAAAGCCAGCAGGCATAGGCGATCTTTTTGCGGCCGTTTAAATCCATTTTCACCCCGTCATTTTCTTTTTTCCATGGGAAATAAACATAAAGCGAGCCATCTTTAGGAACCTCAATCTGATAAGTCTTTTTAAGGCCTTCTTTAGTCTTTTTAGTCTCTGCATGATAAACCGCCGGCGTATAATATTCAGTTTCGATCCCACTTGCTGAACTGATGATTTTATTTTGATAACTAAAAGGATTCGCAGCGGCCTGCTGCTTTATCCTCTGGACAGGTCGATATGAAAACGCGAAGGGAAAAACATAGGGATTTTGATACACCGCTTTATGATTGTATCTGCCGACACCCTTAACCTGTTTAAATCCTTTAATCGGATAGGACGACAAGAGATATTTGGTTCCTGTCAGCGCATCGATTGGCATGACGGGATCATTCACTGCATTCATCGCCTTTGCCCATTCTTTATATCCGGCCCGATCATAAAAGTCAACGACATTCCCGTCATTGGTTGAAGAATACCCTGCATTCGAGGCATAGGCATTAACGAATGCTTCGTTATAATTGGCTGTCGTTCCGGCTCCACTTCCCCTCATGCGCCGCGTACTCGTTTCGCCGATCCGATAAAACGATCCGTGATCATAAGCTTTGAGCGCCCGAATCTGTCTGCTGCTGGATTGCACATATTGATGATAATTCCTCACCGTATCCACGTGATATGTTTTCATTAAAATCTTGGTGTTGTATGCCAGCTCTCCGCAGGCCAGCACACACAGCAGCACAATCACCACCATTCGCCTTAATCTCTTCCGAGGTTTTTCTTCTAAAATAAATATTTTTGCAATCCCTACAGAAATCATTGCAAAAACAGCACCCGTGTAAATGGTCAGTTTCAGTTCCGCGGTGGGATGAATGTACTGCAAAAAAATTAAAAGCGCGGCAAAAGAAATGCCCGCCTTTAAGATCTTGGTCTCAAAGTGCTCTTCAGTCGGGCTCTGCGTGAAAAAGAGCGCCGCCATAAAAATAATTGAAAAAACGCTCACGTAAAGGTATCGGAACCAATAATTATTGGGATATTTTAACAGCGAAAACACCATAAAAAGCGGGTTCCAATAATAAAACATTAAATTGACGATTAGAAAGCATCCCGCAAAAAATTTTTGTTTTCGATTAAAATATTCGGAGGCGAAAAAAAGCATGCATCCCAGCAGCGCCACACTGCCACAAAAAAGAACGGCATTGTTTGGTGTCCCCAGCGTTCCGTATACAAAGCTCTGGATCGTTGCAAACGGATTGCCGCTGAAAATATTCTTAGTTAACAGCTTCCAATCGAAGGCGCCGCCCTTGCCGTTCCTTAAATTTGCAACCGTCGGCAAAAATAAAACAGCGCTTAGCCCCATACCAAACAGCATCGCAACGCCATAGCTGATAACATCCCGAAGGATGGTTTTAATAGGATGGGCGTCTTCCTCTCCGAAAAAATTAAGTTTTTTAATCCCGATTTCAAAAAACAGCCAAAACACCGAAAACAGACAATTAATGGCGCCGGTGTACCAATTAAAGACAATGGACAGCCCAACCGTCACAGCCAACATCAACCCGTCTTTCCTATTTTGAACCAATTTGTAGACGCCTAACAGCATCAGCGGCAACATATAAACACCATCGAGCCACATGATATTGCTGCCCTGCGCAATATTATAATGCATAAAGGCATATCCCAGGGAAAGCAAAATCACTAAATAACTTTTCAGTCTGTGATAAAACCGCTTTTGAAGATAAAACGCCATGGTCACCCCACAAGCCGCCAGTTTCAGTGCAACCAATACGTCAAAAAAAGTATGAAAAGCTTCTTTTGGGAAAAAAATAATCAACAAATTGAAAGGAGATGCCAAATAATAACTGTAAAGCCCAATGCCTGTGCTGCCCAAGCTTTTGCTGAAAGAGTACGTCAAGCTATTTTGGCCGCTTAGCACATCTTTAAAATATGCAAAAAAATCTAAATATTGAATATCGGCATCACCGCACGCTAAAGAATTGCTGCCAAAGGGCGCATAGCCATATTTAAACAGTAATGCCATCATCATGACCAAGACAATGCCAAAAACGCTCACGCAAATCCAAAAGGTCAGATGCTTGGTCGAAAATGCTTTAACCCCAAACGATATATTTTTTTTATTTTTCATTTTTTTGATCCCCGCAGGTCTTGAAAATAATGTACCGCGGTCTTCCTTGAACTTCTTCATATATTTTTGCCGGGTAATGGCCAATAATGCCAAGACTGATCATGACGACACTTCCCATAAAAAGATTGAGCAAGATAACGGCGGTAAACCCGCCGAGGGTAGTGCCGGCTACCTTTTGATGCAATGCGACAGCACCAAAGACGCATGCGACGGCCAGCATCATCCCTCCTAAAATCGTTACGATTTGCAGGGGTCTTGCCGTGAAGGACGTTATATTTGAAACGGCATAGCGAATGAGCGCTTTCGTCGACCATTTAGACGCGCCACTTTTCCGCTCCTGAACCGCGTATGCCACCGTGGCCGTTTTAAATCCGATCCAGGCGGATAGGGCCCTGAAAAAAGCCTGTTTTTCGCTTATATTAAGCAATGCCCGAATCGCCTGCCGATCTAAAAGCTTATAGTCCGACGCTTTTGCCATATCAATATTTGTCGCCTTGCTCATCATTTTGTAAAATTGACTCACCGCAAATGTATGCACAGCGCTTTCTTCCCCGCGGTCTATCTTGATGCCCTCGACGATTTCATATCCTTGTTCCCACAGTCGGTACATGTCCACCATTTTTTCCGGCGGATGCTGGAGGTCACAATCCAAAACAACGGCACAATCTCCTCGAGCATGCGCCAAACCGGCATTGATCGCAGCTTCCTTTCCAAAATTTCTGGAAAAATGAATCCCGCGAATAAACATCTCTGTTTGAGCCATCTGTTCAATATATTTCCAAGTGTGATCACTGGAGCCATCATCGATAAAAATGATTTCGTGATTTATTTTTGCATTTATTAAAATTTGATGGATGCTTTTTGTTGCTTTCTTGATATTGCCTTCCTCATTGTAGGCCGGTAATACGACAGATAATAATGCCATTGAACCCCCTTTTCTTTTCCCTTATATAAATATTTTAGATAGATCTATCTTATTTTATATAAAGCAGAAAGTCAAATTGCTGCCAATGGATCCCATGGTTCTCCGGCAACGCAACCTGTTAACCAAATCTCAAGCTTTACTGTGCTATAATCACCCATTATCCAATGAAAGCCAAGAGGAGTTCCACTCATGAAAAATATTTTAAAAGATTTCGAACCGAAAAATTTGTTTGATGCCTTTGAACAAATCACCCGCATCCCTCATCCGTCTTACAACACCGCGGCCCTGGCCGATTACATTTTAGATTACGCCGCGGCTCACGGCGTCGACACGCACCAAGACGGCGCGGGCAACGTCATCGCGACACTGCCGGCCAGTGAAGGCCACGAAACTGCGAAGCCCGTAATCCTCCAGGCTCATCTCGATATGGTGGCCGACAAGGTGCCGGATTCGCCTCACGATTTTGCAAAGGACCCGATCCAGCTCGTCGTCAAAGGGGATTATCTCTACGCCGACGGCACGACCCTGGGCGCCGACGACGGCGCCGGCATCGCCATGTGTCTGGCCATCATGGCCGAGCCCGAGCTCGTGCATCCCAAGCTTTACATGATTTTCACCGTCGAGGAGGAAGTCGGCATGGACGGCGCCTATGCCCTGAACATGACGCCCTTTGCCGACGCGGTCAGCATGATCAACCTCGACTCGGAGAATGAAGGCGAAGCCACTGTCGGCTGTGCCGGCGGCGCCAAAATCCAATGCGTGTTTCCCCTGCGCCGCGTGAAAGCCAAGGGGCTCGCCGCCACCATTACCCTTTCCGGCCTTGCCGGCGGCCATTCCGGCGACGCCATCGATCAGTTCGGCCTCAACGCCAACGTCGCCATGGGGCAGATCCTTGCGACCATCGGCAAAACGATCGACTTCAGTATCATCGATTTAAACGGCGGCATCAAGGAGAACGCCATCCCGACCGCCTGCACCGCCAAACTGATGATCGGCCCCTACGAACGCCTCGAACTCGACCAGTATATCAACGCCCTGCAGCAGACCTTCCGGGAAATCGCCGGCGCCCGGGACCGCAATCTGGCTCTGGCCGTCACCTACGGCGAAAACAAACAGCAGGAGGCCGAAGTGCTCGGGCCGGATTCGGAAGCGCTTCTGCTCTACGCGCTGACCACGGCCCCCAACGGCGTTCAAGCCATGGGTCGCGCCGTTCCCGGCGCGGTAGATACCTCCCTCAACCTGGGGATCGCCGCCACAGAGGGCAAACGCTTCACGATGACCTTCAGCGTCCGCTCGGCCCATAATGCGGCCCGGGATCTGCTTTGCGACAAACTCATCAACTTTGCCGATTATCTCGGCGGCCGCTCCACGATGACCGGGCAGTACCCGGCCTGGCCCAGCCGTGCCGATTCCCCCTTATTTGGTACGATGAACGCCATCTGGCAGGCCCGCACCGGCTCCCCCCTCAAACGCGCCACCATCCACGGCGGGCTGGAATGCAGCCTCTTTGCCGATAAGCTGCCGAATCTCGACATCGTTTCCATCGGACCGGACAATATGGATATTCACACGCCGAACGAACACATGTCCATCCCTTCCTTTAAACGCACCTACGCTTTTCTTTGTGAAACCATCAGCGCCCTTGCCTGACTGGCGCCACAAAAAAGCCCCTCGCGGTAGATAACCGCGAAGGGCTTTTTTTAATTAATGACATGCCTAAGACGTCACATTGCTGAACATCTCCGTGATGCTGTGCCACAGGGTATCGATCACCGTTTCATCGTCGTCCGAATCCGTGCTCGACGTCTGCGAAGGCGTTTTCTGCACGACCGTTTCCGTCTGGTGCCGATGCCGCCACCAGGTGCTGATGCTTCTGCGGTTGACGCCAGTATTCACACCCAAAAATCCCAGCCAGATAAATAAGAAATAGGCCGCGAAAAACGCCGTGAGCAAAACGCGCCTGACTTTTTTAAAGTGCGGCACATGCCAGAGCAAATAAATCCCGAACGGCGGCAGCACCACCAGCATCAGCCAGGCGAACCAAGGCCGCGCCTTAAGCCGCTCCCACTTTTCCTGCGGAGTCTGGGGGGGATCCTCATAGGCCGACACCGCCTCTGCGAAATCGTCATCGCCGTATTGCCCTGCATCGGCTGGAGACACCTGCGGATCCGATACCGCATCGTCAAAATCCGCAACCTGATCGGCCTCGGGATCGGTATAGGGAGCAAAGGTGCCGTCCGCCCCGAAGGGGGCCGCCTGCGGCGCCGCATTCAACCCTTCGTCAAAGCCCGCTTGGGGGTGCAGCATCACATCGGTCACACAGGCTTTGAACCATTGCAGCACCTCTCCCGATGTCGACTCAAGCCGCAAAAAAATCCGACCGGTCTTCTTCACCGATAAATCGATACAAATCTCGTCGGCGCCATAATGTGCGGTAATTTGCGAACCGTCGCGATGGACGCGGATTTTCGTAAAATCCCCCTTTTTCAGGGCGTAAATACTCCCGTCAAACCATTGGGTCATCTCGCCGGGAGCCGATAAATGTTCCTTCATTGGTTGACCTTCCCTTCCTGATTCATGAATCGCCTGTTGGCGCGCATTATCGCACGCCCCATTAAAAACCCTCAATGTTTATCCCGCGCCGGATCCATTCCGTCTGCCAATTGTCTGTAAAAATCATAGCTTTTGATGCGTCGCCCCGCCTGTGCCGCGATATAAGCCTGACCGAGCTTAAGCGCCTGCCGAACCGCCGCCGCGTCCCAGTCGCCGTGGCAAATGTCCTTGATGCTTTCACCCATAAGTCGTTCCAGAACCCGATGCAGATCCGCGCTGAGCGCCTGATCGCCGGCGCGGCGATACGCTTCGGTCACCACGCCGCCATCGGCAATCGAAAAGGCCGTTAGCTTTTCCCGCTCCCCGCTGCGCACACAGCGCGTGAGCACCGGGCCCAGGCCCTGCCGCCTTGCCAGCTTGAGCTGAAAGCCCGCTGCCAGCGCCTCGTCGGATGCGGCCATATTTTCTGAAAGATAATACAAAATATGGGTCGCAGCCTTCAGCAGTTCCGGGTCTCCCTGATAAAAGTCGAAGAAAACATCGAGGAGCTCCAGCAGGTAACTGCCCAACGCCATCTTCATCACGTCTCCCCGCAGGGCATAAAAGGCTTCGATCAGCGTGACCTCGTTGATGTTGGCAAAATTTTTTCCCGGATAATACACGAAATCCCCATAAGCAAAGAGCTGAGTCGCCACGCCAAGGCTGCCCTTGCGCCGCCTGGCTCCCTTGGCAATGGCCTTTTGCTTGCCCTCGGTCTCGGTGAACAAGGTCAGAATCTTGTCGTGATCCTGAAAGGGCTGCTCGCGAATCACCAGCGCCTTTGTTCGCACCAGCGCCATTTATTCGCGATACCCCAAATCCTTCAAATCCCGGCTGCTCTCCCGCCAGTCGGGCCGGATTTTGATCCACAGCTGCAGATTCACCGGCTGCCTCAGAAACGCCTCGATATCCCGGCGGGCATCGCTGCCGATGGCCTTAAGCATGGCGCCGCCCCTGCCGATGATGATGCCCTTGTGGCTTTTCTTTTCGCAAAACACCGTGGCCTCGATATCCACGACGGTCTTCTTGTATTTGGCCAGCCGGGGGTGCATCGCCGTCACCTCCACCGCGATGCCATGGGGGATTTCATCCCGCAGGCGGTTGAGCGCCTTCTCGCGGATCATCTCGGCAACGACAAAGCGCTCGCTCTGGTCGATGATCATATCACCCGGGAAATATTGAGGCCCTTCGGGCAGCGCCGCCATCAGCGCCGCCATCACTTCGCCGATGCCTTCGCCGCGCTTCGCCGAAACCGGCACGATGGCCCGCAGCCTGTCTTCGCCGCGGTAGCGCGCCATGATGTCGAGCAATGCCGGTTTGTCCACCGTGTCGATTTTATTGATCACCAGAATCACTGGCGTTCGGGTTTTAGCCAGCAATTTTTGAATATAGGTATCCTCGGGCCGCTCCGTTTTCGTCGGCTCCACCAGATAGAGCACCGCGTCCACATCGGCCAATGTGTCATGGATGGTCTTTTTCATGTATTCGCCCAATTTATTCTTCGGCTTGTGCACGCCGGGCGTGTCTACAAACACCATCTGGCAATCGGCGTCCGTGTGGATACAGCGGATGCTGTTGCGGGTGGTCTGCGGCCGCGCCGAGGTAATCACCATTTTCTCGCCCAAAATCGCGTTGAGCAGTGTCGACTTGCCCACATTGGGCCGGCCAATCAGCGCGACAAAGCCTGATTTAAAAACCGGTTTTGATTGATCTGTTTCTGCCATGACATTCTCCTAAACGATTCCGAACAGCGCCAAAAGCTTGGGCACGAAGATCACACAGCCCACCGCAACGGAGACCAGCGCCATCAAAAGCACCGCCCCGGCAGCCGTGTCCTTGGCATGCTTGGCCAGCGTGAGATACTCCTCGGTATAAAGATCCACCAGGGTTTCCACCGCGGTATTAATGACCTCGAGAATGAGCACAAAGCCGATCACAATGATGAGTGCCAGCCACTCCGCCACAGAAATATGCAGGGCAAACCCCAGAAGGATCGCCAGCGTGCCCATCACCGAGTGAATCTTCATGTTGGGCTGGGTTCGCCAGACATAAAACACCCCTTCAAAGGCATAGCTGAAACTTCTTTTGAGCCGTGTCATCCGTTTTAAAATTTTCATTCTCTTGCCCTTAGTCGTCGCCCATAATTGCCTTTTCCCGGGCGCGCATAGCCTGCTGGTCATCCGGCTTCATGTGATCGTAACCCAACAGATGCAGCACCGAGTGCACCGTCAGGTAGCACATTTCCCGTTCAAAACCGGTGCCGTAGGTCTCTCCCTGCTCGGCCGCACGCCGGGGATTGAGCACGATATCTCCCAGCAGCACCGGCCGATCCGATAGGGTTGTCAGCACCGCCATCCCCTCGGGAAATACCAGCATGGGGAAGGAAAGCACATCCGTTATCCGGTCGATGCCGCGGTAATTGGCGTTGAGCATGCGGATGGTCTCCGAGCTCACCAGGGTCAGCGAAATTTCCAGAGGCAGCTCATCGACGAGCACGTTCTCGCTCGCCAGCGTCTTTCGGATACAGGTCTGCATTTTCGCCCAAAGCGCCTCTGAAAGCACCTCGCCCGTTTGATTTTCAAATTGAATGGTCAACATGTCCGTCCTCTTTTTTCACCTCGCGTTTCGCGCGTCGGCCGGCCCGTTTTTGATCGTATTTTTCATAGGCTTCGATAATGCGCTGCACCAAACGGTGGCGCACCACATCGCTGTAATTAAACTCCACAAAGGCGATGCCCTTGATATTTTTCAGGATGCGCTGAGCCTCTTTAAGCCCCGAACGTTTGCCGGCCGGCAGATCGATTTGGGTGATGTCGCCGGTGATGATCACCTTCGAGCCCGTCCCGAAGCGCGTCAAAAACATCTTCATCTGCTCCGGCGTGGTGTTCTGGGCCTCGTCGAGGATGATATAGGCGTTTTCGAGGGTGCGCCCGCGCATATAGGCCAACGGCGCCACTTCGATCAGTCCCTTTTCCATATTGCGCTCAAAGGCCTCCGGCCCCATAATCTCAAACAGCGCGTCGTAAAGCGGCCGCAGGTAGGGGTCGACCTTATCCTGCAGATCGCCGGGCAAAAATCCGAGTTTTTCGCCAGCTTCCACCGCCGGCCGGGTGAGAATCAGGCGGTCCACCTCGCCGTTTTTAAAGGCAGTGATGGCCATGGCCATGGCGAGATAAGTTTTGCCCGTCCCCGCCGGCCCGATGCCGAAGACCATGTCGTTTTGGCGAATGGCCCCGATGTAGCGGTGCTGCCCCAGGGTTTTGGCCCGGATCGGCTTGCCACGGGTCGTGAAACAAATGATGTCGTCCGACAGGCTGCTGAACTGTTCTTCAAGCCCCTTGCGCTGCAAACCGATGATGTAATGGGTGGTGTCGGCGGAGATATCGTCGTCTTTTTGGATAACCTTTACCATCTCGTCTACCACCCGGGCGGCGGCTGCCACCGGAACAGCTTCCCCTGCCAGGATCACCGCCCCATCCGCCGCGCCCATCCGCACGCCGAAGGCCTCTTCGATCTGTTTGGCGTTGGCATCGTATTTGCCGAAAAGCACCGGCATCACGTCCGCATTATCGATTCGTATTTCTTGCTTGATTTTTTCCAAACCCTTCTCCTCATGAACTACTGATCAATATCGACCCGTCCCAGGCCCTTCAAAATGCCGTAACCGTCCGCACAATCGACAATCGCGAAACCGCCGAGGGGGATCTCAAAATGCCAGCCGGCCTCCGGCGGCAGGGCCAAAAGCGCCGTCAGCAGACTGCGCACTATCCCACCGTGGGTGATGACGGCGATGGATCCATCGCCGCTTGCTTGAACGCGACGGATAAACGCCCGAACCCGGGCCATCACATCATCGGCACTTTCCCCGCCCGGCAGGCGATAATGGGCAAAATCCGCCATCCACGCCGCCCAGATTGCCGGCGCCTTGGCCTCGGCCTCCCCAGCGGTCAACCTCTCAAAAATGCCAAAATCCATTTCCCGCAGTTCTTCGCGAACCGTCATCGGGCAGCTCAGCCGTGCCGACGCCCGATCGGCCACCTGTCGGGTCCGCTGCCGGGGACTGGTGTAGATTCGATCGATTTTGCATTCGGCGTCCATCGCCACAAGCCGCTCCGCCATCGCCGCACTGGTTGCCTCGCCGACAGGCGTCAGCGGGGATTCGCTCTTGCCCAGATAGCGCCGTTGCACATTGCCCACGGTCTCGCCGTGGCGCATCATTATAACTCTCATGATTTTTTATTATAACGCAAGGCCGCCAAAAAACAAAGAGAAACCGATGCCATCGGGCTTCGGTTTCCCTTGATTTGTTACCACGATTAATTTTTGTCCCCACGGCGATTGCGGCGGCGATCCAATTCGGAAAGAATCTTCTTGCGCAGGCGAATGCTGTCCGGGGTGACCTCCACCAACTCGTCGTCTTCGATAAATTCAAGGGCTTCCTCCAGCGAGAAAATCTTCGGATCGATGAGCTTAAGTGCCTCGTCCGAGCCCGACGCCCGGGTATTCGTCAGCTTCTTGTTCTTGATTGGATTGACCACCATGTCGTCGCTGCGGTTGTTGATCCCGATGATCATCCCCTCGTAAACCGACGTGCCCGGCCCCACCATCAGGGTGCCGCGGTCGCTGAGGTTAAACAGCGAATAGGCCATGGTTTCTCCAGCCACACCAGAAATAAGCACGCCGTTCTGGCGTCCCGGAATTTCCCCCATGTAGCGTTCGAAGCTGTCGAAGCGGCGCACCAGCGTCCCTTCGCCGTGGGTATCGTTGATAAATTCGCTCTGGAAGCCGAGAAGGCCGCGGGTCGGCACGTGGAAGGTCATGTCCGTCCAGCCTTCTTCCGAGTTCATGGTCGCCATCAGGCCCTTGCGCTGATTGAGTTTAGCGATGACCGTCCCGGAATACTGATCCGGCACGTTGACCACCACTTCTTCCACCGGCTCCATTTTGTGACCGGATGCATCCGTTTCAAAAATCACCTCCGGCTTGGACACGGCCAGCTCATAGCCCTCTCGGCGCATGTTCTCGATGAGGATAGATAAATGCAGCTCGCCCCGGCCCGAAACCTTAAAGCCTTCCGTGGTATCCGGCAGGGCTTCCACCGTCATCCCGACGTTGACCTCCAGCTCCTTTTCGAGGCGGGCCTTCAGATGGCGCGTCGTCACGAACTTGCCAACTCGGCCGGCAAAGGGCGAGGTGTTCACAAAGAAATTCATCGACAGGGTCGGCTTTTCGATATCGATCATTTCCATGGGCTGCACCTGGTCGATTTCGCCGATGGTCTCCCCGATGGAGATATCCGGAATCCCGGACACCACCGCAATATCGCCGGCAACGGCGCGATCCACCGCCACCCGGGACAGTCCCTTATACACAAAGATCTGATTCACCTTGACCTTCTCGAAGGAGCCGTCGCGCTTGGCCACCTCCAGCGCTTCCCCTTCGTGGATCGTGCCCGTAGAAATGCGGCCAATGCCCAGCCGACCGATATAATCGTCGTAGGCCAGCGTCGACACCTGCATCTGCAGCGGATCGAGGCTCGTGTCCTCCTGAATGCCCACATGTTTGATGATGGTGTCAAACAGCGGCGTCAGATCAGTATTATCGTCGTCTATTTCGTATTTGGCGACGCCTTCCTTGGCGATCCCGTAAAGAATCGGGAAATCCAGCTGTTCGTCGTTCGCGTGCAGTTCCACAAAAAGGTCGAATACTTCGTCCACCACCTCTTCGGCGCGCTGGTCCTTTTTATCGATCTTGTTGATGAACAAAACCGGCCGCAGACCCTGCTCCAAAGATTTGTTGAGCACGAAACGCGTCTGGGGCATCGGGCCTTCGCTGGCGTCCACCAGCAGAATCACCGTGTCCACCGTCTTGAGGATGCGCTCCACCTCGGAGGAAAAATCGGCGTGGCCCGGGGTGTCGACAATATTGATCTTGATGTTGTCGTGCATCACCGAACAGTTTTTGGAATAGATAGTGATCCCGCGTTCCCGCTCGAGGTCGTCCGAGTCCATGATGCAGTCCACCACTTCCTGGTTGTCCCGAAAGACATGGCTCTGATTCAAAAAAGCGTCGACCAGCGTCGATTTGCCGGCATCGACGTGGGCGATCACCGCGATATTCATAATGGGATTTTCTTGTTTCACTTGCTTCTCCTGCCTGTCGGCTTTTGTATTCCTGCCCGCTATCGGACCAATCATCTATAACCCAATTATTTTATAGCAGACTTCATTAATTTACAAGGCTTTTTGCATTATTTTCATTCGGAGCGGCTTTTGCGCTCGTTCAGGCTTATCGATTTCTGCTAAACCGAATCGAGAGCACCGCCAGGGCCGCGGCCAGTGTTCCGGCGATAAGCTTTGCCGCGATCATCGGAATCACATAAGCCGGGGCGTTGGCCGCAGCAAAAGCCATCTGCCCAGCGAGACAATAAGCCCCCGGCGTTAAAAACGCAAGCGCCACCACCTTGCCGCGATCGTCCATGGCGTCCAGCATTTTATAGGCGGGAATGCTGTTGGCCAGTGAGGCCAGCATACCGGCCACCGTCGCCTCGTTCACGCCCATCCATCGGCCGATGTCGCTCAGCTGCTTGGAAAAGATACGCGTCAAAAATCGGATAAAGGGAAAAGCCCCGGCCAATGTGATGGCGATGCGCCCGACAATAATAAATTGCGGCTTGAGGGAATCCATTCCCGGTATGATCGCGATACCGGTGAGCTCGGTAAAAATGGCGCAGGCCAGGGAAATCACCGAAAGGCTCATGATGAGCCGGGAAAAAACCGCAAACCCCTTGAGCAGCACCTCGGGCTTTCGCCATAGGCCCAGGGTGAGCAACAGCGCGAGAAGCGTCGCCGGCGCAATGTTTGTCAAAATTTTAGCCGCCGGGATCCCGCCGATTAAAGCCCCGAAAAAGGTGCCGATGGGCGCGGTGATTACCCCCAGCATCGTGCCCCGGGCCAAAAACCGGTGATGCCGTTTGCGCACCAGCGCCAAGGAGAGCGGAATATTGTAAAGCACCGTCGCGCCGAGCATCGACCCCAGAATGATGCCCGACAGCGCCTGAATCTGCGGATCATTTGTCAACGCCTTGGCCAGGGCGTACCCGCCGATGTCGATAGGCAGCACTGATCCGGCACACATGGCCGGGTCCGCGCCAATCGCCCGGAAGATCGGCGTCATCATTGGTTTTAATCCCCGCCCGATCACCGGCGCAAGACACATGAAGCCGAGCATCGACGCGGCCAGAGTGCCCATCATGTTTAAGCCCTCATCAAAATCCGAGCCGTAGCCGAAGCGATTGTTTAAAAAGACCTTGTCGACGGCACCCCAAAGCATAAAGCACGCCATGACAAAAACGATGATCTGATTTGCGGCCATATCTCCCCCCTCTTAATTGCCACTCTGTATTGCGCGCGGTTCACACCGCATTCACTTTTTGACAACTTTTACAATTTAGCACATTTCCTCGCCACAAACTGTGCCGCTTCTCGGGTTTTTTGATCCCTCCGAATCGGTGAAGGGTTTTTGGCCTTCGCGCAAAAAAATCCCGTTGCCATTAAGACAACGGGATTTTAAATCTGTCGGGCATCGCGCCCACTTTTGCTTATGCCTTCGGCGCTTTGTTCGTTGGCGGCACTTCTTTCGACGCCGGCGCTTGCTGCGGGGTCGCGGGTGCCGGCTTTCCGGCATCGGCCAGGGCTTCCCCGACGGCGCCCAAACCCGAAACAAGGCTCGACAATTCTGCCGGCATATAAATTTTCGTCGCCTGGCCGTCGGCCATGTCCTTCAGGGCCTCGATGCTCTTATATTTTAAGACCGGATCGGTGATTTTGACGTCGCGCAGCATCGCCAAACCGCCAGCTTTGGCCTGGGCCACCAAAAGCAAGGATTTCGCTTCCCCTTCAGCCAAGGCGATGCGGGCATCCTTTTCGGCTTCGGCAGCGAGGATTTTCGCGCGTTTGTCCCCTTCGGCCCGGGAGACCACCGCTTCCTGATGGGCCTGGGCTTCAAGCACGGTCTGGCGGCGCTCCCGTTCGGCGCGCATCTGCTTGGTCATGACTTCTTCGATTTCGTTCGGCGGCTGGATGTTTTTAATTTCAACCCGGGTCACCTTGATTCCCCAGGGATCGGTGGCTTCGTCCAGGATGGCCTGCATCTGCCCGTTGATGGCTTCCCGGCTGGTGAGGGTCTGATCGAGTTCCATATCGCCGATGATGTTGCGCAGGGTGGTCGCCGAAAGATTTTGCAGACCGGCGATGGGATTCTCAATGCCGTAGGTATAAAGCTGGGAGTCGAACACCCGCATGAACACCACCGAGTCGATCTGCATCGTCACGTTGTCCTTGGTGATCACCGGCTGGGGTGGGAAGTCCAACACCTGCTCTTTCAGTGATACCTTTCTGGCAATGCGTTCGATCAGCGGCACCTTGATATGGATACCGGCGGTCCAGGTGCATTTGTACTTGCCCAGCCGCTCGATGACGTAGCTTTCCGCCTGGGGCACAATGCGCACATTGAGCGCCACCAGAACAACGATCAGCGCGATCAAAATCAATAAAAACATAGCTTCTCCTTGTCAATTATATGGAATACAATGCCGACACGCAAAAATGGTGTGTACACATGCATTTATTTTATACAAAGGATCGCCCTTCGGCAAGGATTCTTAAAATTTTTTATCAAAGACGGTCAGGTCATCCCCCTGCCAAACCAAGTTAACTCCGGATTCTCCGCTTTACCCGTCGATCCCTTGCGTTAACAGGAGCGCTTTCGCAGATAGGCCGCCGGAAAGGGTATCGGTTCGTCTTCCCAAAGTGAGGTATCCGATGCCGACATCCGTCATCCGCTTCAGATAGGTCATGATCTGTTTCGCGAGGGAAGCCCCCTTGGATCATCAATCTCTCTGCCAGCGCCGGCCATAATTCGCTGACACTCATGGCCATATAGTCGATGATATTGCGGCCATCGATCCTGGAGGCCAGCGCTTTCGGGTTAAACCCGGTCCCGCCGCAGGTTGGACAGGGCGCCTGATAAACATGGGAAAGAATCTCCCGCTGCAGTCCCTTTTTCAGTTTGGTAATGTCGCGTTTCATATAAAGCCGTTCAAATCTCGGAATCACTCCCTCATAAGCAACGGTATCCACCCGGCCCGTTTCGTTGGAACGGATTTCGATCTTAACGGTCTCGTCGAAACCATCATATAAAAATCGCCATTCTTTTTCTGTAAAATCGCAAAGCTTTTTATCCGGATCCAGCACCAGATTGGTCAGGTACAGATCCGCCTGCCAGCCGGACGCAAATTGGCTGAATAAAGCGGCGCCTTCCCGAAGGGTTTTTCCCCGATCAAACAGGCTGTCTTTCTCCGGCGTGAGCTTCTCGCCGAGCCCGGTGCAATCCGGGCACATGCCCATCGGATGATTAAAGGAATACGCCCTGCCGGCGCTCGGATGGCCGATCCGGGAAAACAAGAGACGCAGAAGCGGCGCCGTGTCAACCGCTGTTCCGACCGTCGAGCGGCTGTTTATACCCATCGGTTTTTAGTCCACCACGATCGCCGGTGTCAGGTTCTCGATCGATGCCACTTTCGGCCGATGATAATGCGGCATCTTATTCCTAAGAAGCAACGGATACGAGGCCTGCCATTCACGGCTGCTCTCCACCGCAATAGTGTCGAAGGCCGGCGAGCTTTTTCCGGAGCCGGACACGCCGACGAATGCCACCAATTGATGTTTCGGGATCGTCAGATCCTTCAAATTATGCTCGTGGCATCCGTGATCCGGATGACATCTTGCAAATCGATCTGTTTCATCATGTCTTCTCCTTTGTCAGCAGCCCTTCGCCTCAAATGATTCCCAAAGGGCTTCAAGATATTCGTTGTGGAGGGACACCCAGGCATCCATCTTTGCAAAAGTCATTTTCCGAATGGTGGCTGATTCCGCCCGAATCAGCCTTGCAATGGTCCGATCGGCAAACTGCCGGCCAGCTTTGGTCAATGTCAGTTGCTTTCGATTTCGGGTGCCGATCATCCTTGTCCGCGCCAAATAACCCTTCTTCGCGAGGCCGGTCACCGCCGAGTTGATCGTCTGCTTGGGAAACATCATCAACCGGATCAGATCCTGCTGTGTCAATGCGTTCTCCTCCACGATAAGGTAATAAATCACCCACATGGCGCATTCCGACAATCCGAAGCAGCTGCTGATGTTTCTATATAACGCATTAAACGCTTTTTCCTGTCCGCTGAGCGCTGCAATGACCGCTTTAATTTTAGCATCCATATTAAAGCCTCCTTTTTTTCTGGGACACAAACAAAAAGAATCCGCATTCAGGCTTTAGGTCCTCGGATTCTTGTCAAGGTTTTTGATGCGCTTATCAGCCGTTTGGATGCTTTAACGCTCTCCCTCTTTGATAACTCTGAAAATTTCGCTGCCATCATCGCGCGCCGTGTTTCAAAACCCCGCGCGCTGCGTGACTGGCCGCGGCTTCTTTTCATGGTTGTTTTCCCCAATACAAAAACCCCGAAACACGTGGCTTCGGGGCTTATGATCCATATGGCGGTTTTGTTCCGTTTAACGTTTCGAGAACTGCGGTGCGCGGCGGGCTTTTTTAAGACCGTATTTCTTGCGTTCAACCATGCGATCGTCACGAGTTAAGAAGCCGGCTCGTTTCAACTCCGGACGCAGGTTGTTGTCCGCTTCGATGAGCGCGCGGGCAATGCCGTGGCGAATGGCGCCGGCCTGACCGTTGAAGCCACCGCCGTAAACGTTAACGATGACGTCAAAACTGTCGAGGGTGTTCGTCAGGTTCAGGGGCTGACGCGCGATCATCTTCAAGGTCTCAAGACCGAAATAATCGTCGATATTGCGGCCGTTGATGATAAATTGACCGTCACCAGGCAGCAAACGCACTCTGGCTACGGACGTCTTTCTTCTACCAGTTCCAAAATATTGTACTTTAGCCATCTGTTAGTGTCCTCCCTGTGATTAAAATGCCAGTGTTTCCGGCTGCTGCGCCGCGTGGGGATGATCCGCCCCGGCGTAAACGCGAAGCTTGGTCATCACCTGAGCGCCCAGCTTGTTGTGAGGGACCATGCCTTTAACCGCTTTATAAACGGCCAGCTCCGGTTTTTCCTGCATAAAGCGCCGATAGACGGTTTCCTTCAGACCACCCGGATGCCCGGAATAGGTTTTGTACAATTTCTGATCCAATTTCTTCCCGGTCAGGCAAACCTTGTCCGCATTGACAATAATAACAAAATCGCCGCAGTCGACATGGGGGGTGAAATACGGTTTATTCTTGCCTCTAAGCACGGTGGCCACTTCCGTCGCCAGACGACCCAGCACCATGTCCGTGGCGTCAACGACGTACCATTTGCGTTCTATTTCCTGAGATTTAGCCATTTCGGTGGCATATGCTTTCATCTCATGTCCTCCTCAAGTTTTTCTCGACTTTCGATCTTCGGTAAAAGTGGGAAAATTATCGAAGCCACACCCTGCACCTGGGGCTAACCGGCACAGTAAAGTCCGTTTAATATTTTAGTATAAAGATACGTGCTTTGCAAATGATTTTTTGGAATTTTCCATCAAAATTCTCGCCGCACAGTCGCTATTTCTTTTAGGCACATCAAAAAGCCCTGCTCGTAACGCAGGGCTTAAGGGGAAACAGTTTTCGAATGGCTCAATGGCGGCTTTGCCCCGTCGCGACGATATCGACCCCCGTGCCGCAGACATCGGGCAGGATCACATCGTAGCGCCGGACGGATTGTAAAAGTCTGACTTCGCGGATAGCTGCCATGATCTCCGTCATCTTTTCCTTGGGCACCGGTTTGCTGGAACGCACCGGCATCAGCGGCGCCGCCGGATCTCCGGTTTTGACCGTCGAGGTCAGAATGCGGACGGGATGGGCAAACTCCGCTTGAGCATAGGTGAAACCACGCTTGCAGCCGTTGCCTTCAACACTGTCGATCCGATCGCCTTCGCCGGTCACCGCCATGCGACAGCCCATCGGACAGACCGTGCAGATAATTTCCTTTTTCATCGCTTATGCCTCCTTCACCACTTCGACCGTCAGCGGGCCGTCGCTCAGGCGCCCGGTGTCGATGGCGATCTTTTCCATTTCTCCGGGATTGACCCGTTTGGCCTTGCGCTTGGCAATCACCGTGTCGCCGCTTTTCGCGCGGATGGTCACATCCAATGCCGGCGCGAGCACCCGGAAGAAGAGCGAAACCCTTTCGCTTTCATCGCCGACCGCCACTCGGTGGGGGCAAAGATAGCGCACGTTGTTGCCCGTGACGGCCGTCATCACCTGCGCCGCCGCCGGAAGCGTCCCCAGCGCAAAGCGGGCAGCCGCCCGCCCGGCCCGGGCGCTTTCGTCCGTGACGTTATCCACCAGATCGTTGACGTGCACCACGTTGCCGCAGGCAAAAACCCGCGCGCAGGAGGTTTGCATGTATTGATTGACCAGCGGCCCGTTCGTCACCGGCGACATGGCGACGGCCGCCTTGCGGGTCAGCTCGTTTTCGGGAATCAGCCCGACGGAAAGCAACAGCGTGTCGCAGGGGATTTCGGTCTCCGTGCCGGGAATGGGTTTTTTATCGGCGCCCACCCCGGCGACGGTCACTCCTTCAATCCGGCGATAGCCCTTGATGTCCGTGACGGTGTGGGAGAGCATCAGCGGAATGCCGAAGTCGTCCAGACATTGCACCTTGTTGCGGGTGAGCCCGGCCAGATAATTCATGATTTCCACCACGGCCAACACCTTCGCCCCTTCGAGGGTCATGCGCCGGGCCATGATCATGCCGATGTCCCCGGAGCCGAGGATGACGACATTGCGCCCGACCATTTCGTTTTCCCGGTTGACCAGGCGCTGTGCCGTCCCCGCGGTATAAATGCCCGAAGGTCTGGTGCCCGGCGTTTGAATAGCGCCCCGAGTTCTTTCCCGGCAGCCCATGGCCAGCACGATGCTGCCGGCGTCGATTCGGGTCATGCCGTTTTCCCGGCTGACGCAAAGGATCTGCCCCGCCTCGGGATCCATCTCCAGCACCATGGTGTTTAACAGCGCCTTAACGCCCAATGCCCGCGCTTCGTCTTCAAAGCGGCCGGCGTATTCCGGGCCGGTCAGCTCTTCCTTGAAATAATTCAGCCCGAACCCCGGATGAATGCATTGCTGAAGGATGCCGCCCAGCGCGTCGTCGCGCTCGACGATGAGCACATCCTGTGCGCCTTCCTTTTTGGCCGCCACCGCCGCCGAAAGGCCGGCCGGCCCGCCGCCGATGATCGCAACATCACATTTGATTTCGTACATGTCTATGCCCCCTTATTTAACGGATCCCGTCACCATATAGGATCCCGCGAGATTCTTGTTGATCGCTTCTTCCGGCACCTGCAGCTCTCTGGCAAGAATCGCCATGACCCGCGGCCCGCAAAAACCGCTTTGGCAGCGCCCCATGCCCGCGCGCACCCGCCGCTTGACGGCGTCCATGGTTCTCGCGCCCAGAGGCCTGTGAATGGCGTTGACAATTTCCCCTTCGGTGACGGTTTCGCAGCGGCAGATGATCTGCTCGTATCGCGGGTCGGCCGCCACCAGGGCTTCTCTTTCCTCGGTGCCCAGCTCGCGGAAGCGCGGAATGCCTTCCCGGGCGCGGATGAAGTTGTCCTTTAAGGTCAGGGGCCTGCCCGTCTGGCGGATGCGTTCCACCACGTATTTGCCCATCGACACCGACAGCGTCAGTCCCGTGGAGCGCACGCCGGAAAGATTGACGTAGCCGTCGAGGTCCTCCCAAGTATCCACATGAAGCCCTTCGGGGTTGCGGTTGGGCCGCAGCCCGCTGTATTCGGTGATCGCATCCCGCAGGTTGACCTTCGGCACCAGCCGCTTGACATCCGCGGCGATGCTGTCGAGGCCTGCGGTGGTGGTGGCCGTGTTTTCCTTGTCGTCGAGATCCTCCGCCGTCGGCCCGACGAGCATATTGCCGTGAATCGTCGGCGTCATCAGCTTGCCCTTGGTGACCTTGGTCGGAATCGGCAGCACGATGTGCTCCACCTGGGTATCGGTGTTTTTGTCCAGGATGAAAAACTGTCCCCGCCGCGGCACGGCTTTGTAGTCCGCCTTGCCGACCATGGCCGCGATGTCGTCGCAGTGCAGCGCCGCCGCGTTGATCACGCAGCCGGCTTCGATGTCGCCGCGGGTGGTGATCACTTTGCGCACTGCGCCGCCGACCACTTCAATATCGGTTACCTCGGTCTCGAGCATGAAGGCCACGCCGTTGGCGCAGGCATTTTCCGCCAGGGCCTGCACCAGAATGAACGGATCGATGATGCTTTCTCTGGGGATGAACAGCCCGCCTTTAACCTCTGGATTCAAGTTGGGCTCCATCTCGCGCAATTCCTGCGCCGAGAGGTATTCCACATCGTAGACGCGGTTGTCGAAGGCCTTTTGCTTGACGGCCGGCAGCTGCTCGAATTGTTCGTCCGTCACCGCCGGCAAAATCGCCCCGATGCGCCTAAAGGGCACGTCCAGATCCTTTGTCAGCTGATCGTACATCGGGTTGGCCGCCACCACCAATTGGGATTCCAGGGTGCCGGGTTTGGCGTCATATCCGGTGTGGATGATGGCGCTGTTGGATTTGGAGGCGTCGCCGCCGACGTCGTCCCGCTTGTCCACCACGATCACGCTGACTTCATATTTCGATAATTCCCGGGCAATCGCGCAGCCGACCGCTCCGGCGCCGATCACGACATAATCTGCTTTCTGCATGTGATACTGCTCCTTAGTCAATATTTCAAACGGATATAAAGGTTTAGATCGCATCTTTTTCGGCGGTTCCAACCCTTTGGCTCATTTTAATTTTCTCGATTGAAGATTGTAATATCTTTTTTCTCTATTTCCGAAAAAGGATAAAACTTCCGGGATAGCTTTTGATAAGGTAATATCGGGAGATTCGCATTGGCCGCCCCCGGTGTTGCCGCATCTATTATTTTCTCCGCAATCGGCTCATAACCGGCTCGAAAAGAAGTACATGCCTTAACAACAACCATTTGATAAAATGTAGGTTCAATTCCAAAATGCCGAAAAACTTGCATATCGCCTGGTCCTAACAGATGACTCGTTACAATTATATCTATATCTCTGACTTTCAGCACTGCCGTTTTCCCACAACGATGGGTCAGGCCTCGTTTTGCAGGTCCTTCTTGAATGTACGTACCATCATGAAGCGACTGAACGTATGCTTCCACTTGAACGGGTTTTGAAAAAACAGTATTTATCGTTCCGCCAATATTGAAATCTGCAGTGTGCCCCACTCCAATTTTAAATGCCTTTTCAGCGGCAGGAGCATCACTTAACGCAATTGCTGCTTTAAGTGGCATATTTCCAGATAAAATTTTTTCCAACACATAGGCACTGTCTCCACTGGCCCCTGCATTCGGCGAATCTGCTGCATCCACAAGAACTACGGGTTTCCCTGAATCATTTTTTGATGAAAGCTCAATTATCTCTTCGGCCGATATCAATTGTGGCTTCATTTCATGTCGAATTGGCACCAATTCTTCGGCTAATTGAATGGCCAAATGATTATCCCCGTTTGGCGTGATCGTTAATATCGATGACCCTTCACTGGGGACATCTAACCACGGCTGCATTAAAAAAACAGAAAAATCACTTAAATCGCCTTTGTCAACCATTTCTCTGCCTTTTCGCATTAACGCAGCAAAAGGACCTGATTGTGTGGTGAAGCCACTGGCAGGAACAATCATTGGGACAGCCACCCGGTTCATCCTTTCTGATTTCGGATCCTTTATCAATCGCAGACAATGCTTGGCTGCTCTTACACCCGTTTGATAAAAATCAACGTGTGGATATGTTAAGTAACCACACAAGCAATCCGATGCCTGCATCATTCTACTGGTGATATTCGCGTGTAAATCCAAAGAGGCGCAGATCACCGTTTTATTCCCAACAAGTTCACGTATTGCTGTAAGTAGATCTCCTGAAACATCATCTGAATCGGTAGATTGTGTTGCGCCGTGAAGGGAGAGGCACACACCATCCAATGGCAATTGCTCCTTTAAAATTGAAATAACTGTTCTTTTAAAATCATCTACAACGCTTCCTTCAACCGGTCCACCGGCAATGGCCCACATTCTTTCTGTCGGAACAATCTTTGCGCCGTCATCCTCTAAAGTATCAATGATCCCTTTTAATGCGCTGTCTTTATCAACACGCGCAATCATTTCCTCTCTCTCATGAATCCCAAATAGTTCAAAATCTGCTAATATACTGTGAACCGGATTAAATGAATTCGTTTCTTGATGAAATTCTGCAATCCCTATTTTCATAATAATTTCTCCAATTAATCAATACTCCCCATTAATCGCAATATAAACATTTTTTAAAGCTGGGTATAGATCGAGATAAATATCATACAGTTTTTTATAAATTTCAGCATTAGCTGAATTGGGAGTAAATTCTTTCTCAATCCTAACAGTGTCATAAATTGCATTGTAATCATCAATCCGCTTAAGCCCAACCATTGCACAATAGTATGCCCCCATTGCGCCTGTATATCTTGGACTTTCAGGAACTTCTACCGAGATCCCAAGAATATCGGCCAACATTTGCATCCATAGATCACTAACGGCACCGCCTCCCACTACACGAATGCTCTTTGGTTTTTTATGATTTGCTTTTTCATAAATATCTAAATATCTGCGATGTGTATAGCACACACTTTCCATCACGGCATGGATAATATGGCGCCTGTCATGAGCCGCTGTCAAATTGAAAAAAACGGCCTTAGCGTTTTTAGCAAGGGGCGGTAACTCTCCATTTAGCCAATGCGTAGCTATTAAATTTCTACTGCCAGCTGGAATTGATTTAATATCTTCGTTGACAAATTCAAAAATCTTCGTTCCCAAAAGCTGTCTTTCTGCATGATAAAACTGTTCTACCGCCCAATCAAAAGCCAAGCATCCCGTTTGAAGACTAAACATTGCCCCTTCCATATTCTCATCAAAAGTAAACCACTGAGGCGAGTAATTTTCATATCGTTTTGTCTTCATTTCAACCAACCATGAAGATGTTCCAAAATAAATGTGCATCATTCCCTTTTGACAGCATCCTGTCCCTACCGTAATGGCAGGCAAATCTCCAAAGCCGCCAAAGACCGGAATGCCAGGAACAAGCCCTAATTCATTTGCCGATTGATAAGTCGTTTCCCCAACTTTTTGGGTGGCAGGAAAACTTTGCGGAAACTTATCTAAATCTTCGTCTAATCCGGCCCCTTCTAGAATGGTCTCATATTTCTTTTGTAATTCAACATTTGAAGAATGAATAAAATCATCTGATGGTTCTGTCACAATTTTCCCTGTTGCGCGCCATTTAAAATATGTATTTAATCCAAATATGTATTTTGATTTTTTCCAAATTTCGGGTTCATTTTCTTTCACCCACATAAGTCTCGGCCAATACTCCTGTCCAGTTCCAACAAAAAACCCCAATTTTTGATTGAGTCGCTCTGCCTGATCGGTTGCCCTTGCATCCATCCAAATAATACTTTCTCGTAAAACATTTCCATCTTTATCAATGGGAATAATATTTTTCCAAGGTGCTGCGAAAACCATGCCAATAACCTGCTCTGCTGAAATATCAGCTTTTAAAAGTGCTTCTTTTGTCGTTCTGCAAATCGCTTGCCAAAGCTCTTCAGGATCTTGTTCAGCCCATCCTGGATGTAATTGTGTCAAAGCATAATCTGCCCGTGCATCACAAATCACTTTGCTTTTATCACTGATGACAACTGTCTTAACGGAAGTTGTCCCACAATCATAAGCTAATACATATTCGTTCATCTTTGCTCCTTCTTTTCGCTTTTTTCATTCTTGAATTTATAATTACCCAAATACATATTAATAAACATTCCTATCAGAGCTGGCAGCGCTGTAATGTACCAACCTATCCTCCATCCAATTTTCCCTGAAATCCAGGGGACTAAAATTGGTGCGATGATCCCTCCAGCTCCTGCAATCAGCAGCACTAATCCTACTCCTGATCCCGAAGCTGCACTCCCAAATAAATCAGCCGGCAATGAGAATCCCGGTCCGTTGGTCGCTGGAATCCCCCATCCTGCAATCAAGGCCGCCAAAATAGCTGTCCCCATACAAAGCGGGGCTAAATGCGGCATTAACACACATCCGATAAACCCTACAAATAATGCGGGCCAGGTATTTGCCCAAGTTCGGGCTTTTAAGGCGCCTTTTTTCTCAACCATTTTATCGGATATCCACCCGACCAGGGGGGTCGATAAAACCGCAATCAAACCATTTATAAAAACAATGGTTCCTACCTGTGCCGCTGTATATTTTAGGGTGTATAAGTATTCTGCTAAATATGCATACATGCCATAACAATTAAAGAAACAACAAAGTGTCGATAATCCCAATAACCATAGTGCTGGCTCTCTGTAAATATTAAGATGATCACTTTTTGTCTCTTGCTGACCAGACACCTCTTCTTCCAGAGGCGGTGCCACACCAACCATTAAATAAAAGACAATTGCGCCAATTAACGCTAAAGCAGAAATAACAATAAATGTCATCTTCCAACCGATCATTGGTGTCAAAATGCCGCTGACATATCCACCAAGAGCCGATCCCAGGCCAATAGCTCCCAATAAAATTCCAATCGCCAACGCTCTTTCTTTTGTCGGGAACCAAGAACTAACGACGGCACAAGTAAGCCCTACCATGCATCCCCATCCTTGTATAAAACGTAAACCCAAAATAATATAGTAATTACCTACAAATGGAATGAGCACAGATGCAACAATAAAAGACCATATTACCATTGAAAAAACTTTCCGCCATCCATATTTTGCAATCCATTTACCTTCAACAAATCCGCCAATAACATATCCGGCAATCAACATCGAAGACCCGGCCTGTATCTGTGATGTCGATAAATTAAAAGTCTTAGCCAACTCATTGACAGCTACTGACCACGATGTCAAAGACATATATACAATTGATAGCATCAAAGTACATCCGATTAATGCGAAATACTTCCCTTTTCGCTGCAAATTTAAACTATCCATTTCGTATCTCCTTATCAATCTTTCCATTATCACCACATCACCACAAAATTTATCGGCATTTACCTTTCTTCTTCTGATTCTCCCTCCCTAATCTTCAATCTTGTTTTTAATTGTTTTCAATTTATCACCGTGGGTTTTGTGTGTCAATTTTGTTTATCACCCCTTATTTCTTGTTTTTTATGTGTTTATTCCATAAATTCCAACTTTAAACCACAAAAAAAGAACCCCTTGATGAACAAGAGATTCGTTTCCCCCAAATTTAATCGGCAACGATCGGGACCACGCCCAGCTGCTTAAGTTTGGCCAGCATCCGAGGCGGCGTGCGGCTGTCAGTCACCAGATAGTCTAGCGCCTTCACCTCGCAGATTCGGTTGAGCGCCGCGACGCCGAACTTGCTGTAATCCGCCAAACCGATCACTTTATCGCCCAACTGAATAAAATGCCGCCGCAAATTAGCCTCGGCCATGTGATAATCGGTGATGCCTTTCGCAAGGTCGATGCCGCCGATCCCCAGAAAAACCTTATCCACGCTGAAGGCGTCCGCCATCTGCTCGGCAAAGGGACCGGCACTCGACAGCTCGCCGCTGCGCACCGTGCCGCCCAGCATCAAGACGCGCGCGGAGGGATTTTCCTCCAGCGCAAGCACCACGGGAATCGCATTGGTGATCACCGTCAGATTGTTTTTGAGGCGCAGCGCTCTGGCCAGCTCCAACGTCGTGGTGCCAACGTCAATCATCAAGGTCTCGCCGTCCGCCACCAATTCGGCCGCCGCCGCTGCAATCCGCTGCTTCTCCCCGAGGTTTTTCACTTCCCGAATGCGATAGTTCGGCTCGATGCCCGTTTGACTTTTCGCCAGCGCACCGCCGTGAACGCGCGTTAGGCGGCCTTCCTTTTCGAGAAACTGCAGATCCCGGCGGATGGTTTCCATCGAAACGCCGAACCGCTCCGCCAGCGCCAGAGAAGAGACCCGGCCGTTCTCCTGAAGCAGCTTCAGAATGATTTCATATCGCTTGTTGCTCATCCTTCGCCTCCGCAAAGCTGTGTGTTTTTCCGGCGAGGCCACAACCGAACACACCATAATTTATCCGTTTTCATGCTTTTTCATCCAAACGCTTATTTCATTTTAATTTTTTATTAAGCTCAAGGCGTCCGCCGCCCGCTCATAGCGCACCGCCTCCAGGGTCAGCCCCCGGGCCGGGGCCGTCGCTCCGGCGATCGTGCGGTCTTTCGCCGCGAGAATGGCCGCCATCGTGTCCGGATCCCGTCGGCCGCTGCCCATCTCGACGAGGGTCCCGGCGATGATGCGCACCATATTGTAGAGAAAGCCGTCCCCGCAAAAGGTGAAAGCAATCATCCGGCCTTTTCGCTCAATCCGGATGGCGTCGATGCGGCGCACGGTGGTTTTGGCCCCGCTGCCCGAGGCCATGAAGGTTTTAAAATCATTGGTGCCGACGAGGGGGTTTGCCCCCCGGCGCATTGCGGCCACATCCAGCGGAAAACGCACGTGCCAGCAAAAATCGTCCGTCAGCGGATCGGCCACCGGCGCGGCCCACACCCGGTAGCAGTAGGTCTTTTCTTTGGCACCGTAGCGGCTGTGAAAAGCCGCCGGCACTTCAAAGCTCTCTTGAATGCGAATGTCTCGGGGCAAATGGGCGTTGAGCGCCGGGGCGAAGCGATCCGCCGGCATCCGCGCACCCGTTTTGAAATTGGCTCGCTGGCCCCGGGCATGCACCCCGGCATCGGTGCGGCCGGCCCCATAGAGCGTCACCCGCTCGCCGGTCACCGCCGCGATGGCGTCTCCGATGGTTTCTTCGATGCTCACGGCGTTTTGCTGGCGCTGCCACCCAGCATAACGCGTGCCCTTGTAGGCGATCACTAAAGCGATGTTGCGCATGGCATCAACTAAAGGGAAAGGGCAGCGGCCAGGTGAGCCACCGGGAGGCGGCGAGCAGCCCGGCCAGCACGGCCAGCATCAGATAGGCCCAAGTGTCGGCGCGGGTATAGGCCAGCTCATACATCCGGGTGCGGCCGCTTCCGCCGCGATAGCAGCGGGCTTCCATGGCCGTGGCCAGCTCGTCGGCCCGGCGAAAGGCCGAGACAAATAACGGCACCAGCACCGGAATCAAGGCCTTGCCCCGGTCGATGAGATTGCCGGTTTCAAAATCGGCGCCCCGGGCCTTCTGGGCTTTCATGATCTTGTCCGTCTCTTCCATCAGCGTCGGGATAAAACGCAGCGCGATAGACATCATCATCGCAAGCTCATGGGCAAAGCGCTTCAAAATTGGCACCCGCTTCATGCAGGCCTCCATGCCGTCGGTCAGATCCATCGGCGCGGTGGCCAGGGTCATCACGCTGGTTCCGGTCACCAAGAGAATCAGCCGGATGGCCATATAAACCGATACACGAATTCCCTCTTGGGTAATGTGCAGCGGCCCCCAGGCCGTCACGGCGCGGCCTGGCGTCATGAACATGTTGAGCACCAGGGTCAGCACGATGATGAAAATCAGCGGACGCAATCCCTTGAGCACATAGCCCATTGGGATTTTGGACAGAACGATGACGGTAACGAGAAACGCCGCCGCCAGCGCGTAGCCGTAGAGGTTGTTCACGACGAAAAGCAGCACGATATAAGCCAGGGTGAAGAGGATTTTCGTCCGCGGATCCAGGCGGTGGATCACCGAATCCGCCGGATAGTACTGGCCGAGGGTGATGTCCTTAAACACGGCGCTCACCTCCCAGCACGCGATTGATTTCCGCCCGGGCGGCATCCACCGTGAAAATATCCTCGTCAATTTCCGGGTATTTTTGTTTGAGGGCGCACATCAGGTATTTCACCTGGGGCACAGCCAGCCCGATGCGCTCCAGTTCCTCGATGTGTTTAAACACCTCGACCGGCGTGTCGTAATAAACCGCTTTGCCCCGGTGCATCACAAGGATCTTGTCCGCGTAGCGCCCGACGTCCTCCATACTGTGGGAGACGAGAATCACCGTGTTGCGGGTCGCATCGTGGAGTCTTGCAATCTGATCGAGGATTTCGTCCCGTCCTCGAGGATCGAGGCCCGCCGTGGGCTCATCCAGGATGAGCACTTCGGGCTGCATGGCCAGCACCCCGGCGATGGCCACCCGGCGCATCTGCCCGCCGGAAAGCTCAAAGGGGGATTTTTCCGCCACAGCGTCGTAGTCCAGTCCCACCATCTCGATGGCCCCGCGCACCCGCCGGGGAATCTCATCCTCGGGAATTTTGAGATTTTTAGGCCCAAAGGCCACATCCTTGGCCACGGTTTCCTCAAAGAGTTGGTGCTCCGGATACTGGAAGACCAGCCCCACCGAATGGCGCAGCGCAATCAGATCCTTTTTGTTCTGGGCAAAGACATCTTTATCGCCGAGATACACCGTGCCGGCTGTGGGCGTGAGCAGCCCGTTGAGGTGCTGAATCAGCGTGGACTTGCCGGAGCCGGTGTGCCCGATAAGGGCGATGAAAGCCCCGCTGTCCAAGGTGACCGTCACATCGTCCAGCGCTTTAAAAGCAAAGGGCGATCCCTGGGCGTAAATATGTTCCAAATGTTCGATTTTTACCGACATAAAGCGTCCACCATTTCGTCAATTTTTAACACATCCGCCGGCACGTCAAAGCCGTCGGCCCGCAGCCCGTGAGCTAACTCGGTCATCGGCGGCACGTCCAGACCGATTTTCTTGAGCCCCTCCACTCGGGCAAACACTTCCCGAGGCGGACCCTCCATGATTTTCTGGCCCTCGTCCATCACGATAATCCGATCCGCATCTACCAGTTCGGCCATGTAATGGGTGATGTGCAGCACCGTCATGCCCTTTTCCCGGTTGAGCCGCTTGATGGTAGCCATCACCTCTTTGCGGCCGTTGGGGTCGAGCATGGCCGTCGGCTCGTCAAAGACGATGCACTCCGGCTCCATGGCAAGGATGCCGGCGATGGCGACGCGCTGCTTCTGCCCGCCGGACAGTTGATGGGGCTTCGCCCGGCGGTGGTCCCGCATGCCGACAATCCCCAGCACCTCGTCCACCTTTTTGCGGATCTGCTCCGAGGGCACGCCGAGATTTTCCATTCCGAAGGCCACATCGGTCTCCACCACAGAGGAAACCAGCTGATTATCCGGATTCTGGAACACCATCCCCGCCGACCGGCGAATGTCCCAGATTTTTTTCTCGTCCCGGGTGCTCATCCCCTTGATGCGCACGTCGCCGGCATCCGGCAGGATAATCGCGTTGAGCAACTTCGACAACGTCGACTTGCCCGAGCCGTTGTGGCCGATGATGCCGACAAACTCTCCGCGCTCGATGGCAAAAGAAACGTCGGTCAGCGCCACATGGGGCGCTTCCCCTTCCTCTGCCGGATAAGCGTAGCTCACGTGCGCCACCTCTATAATATGATCGATTGATTGTTTTTCCATGCTTTGCTCCAAAAGAAATGATTGGCTTCTATTATATCGCATTACGGCCGTTCTGCACGGGATTTTGCAAAAAAAGAAGCCGAACCTTCCGGCTCGGCTCCCCGATTGACTGTTTGGCTTAGACCAATTCGATGATCGCCACCTCCGCGGCGTCCCCGCGGCGGGGCCCCACTTTGTAAATGCGGGTGTATCCGCCCTGGCGTTCTTCGTATTTCGGTGTGATTTCTTCAAACAGATGTGTTACCACATCTTCTTTGGTAATGTATGCCAGCGCTTTTCTTCTGGCGTTCAAATCACCTTTTTTGCCCAAAGTCACCATTCTTTCTGCCATTCTTCTGACTTCCTTCGCACGGGTCAGCGTCGTTTCGATGCGGCCTTTTTCCAGAAGCGACGTGGTCAGATTTCTGAGCATGGCTTTTCTTTGCGCACTGGTGCGTCCTAATTTTCTATAACCAGCCATCTAATCTACTCCTTCGTTTTATCTTCCTGACTCAAAGACAAGCCCATTTCGGCCAGCTTGTGCTTGATTTCGTTCAGCGATTTGCGGCCAAGGTTGCGCACCTTCATCATGTCTTCTTCAGTCTTTTGCGTCAGTTTTTCTACTGTATCAATGTTTGCGCGTCTGAGACAGTTGCTGGAGCGCACGGAAAGTTCCAGCTCTTCGATGGACATTTCACGGATGCGTTCCCGCTCGGTTTCTTCCTTTTCGACGATGGTCTCAACCGCCCCCGCTTCTTCGGTCAGGTCGATGAACAGGCGCAGATGGTCGTTCATCACCTTGGCGGACAGCGACAGCGCTTCTTCCGGCGACGTGGTGCCGTCCGTCCAGATTTCGAGCGTCAATTTGTCAAAATCCGTCACCTGCCCCACGCGGGTATCTTCCACGCGGAAGATCACCTTGCGGATGGGCGAAAAGATGGAATCCATCGGCAAGGTGCCAATGGGCATGCCATCGTGCTTATTTTTTTCGGAAGGTCTGTAGCCTCTGCCGGTTTCAAGCGCCATCTCCATGGTCAGTTCGGCATCGCTTGCCATCGTGCAGATGTGCATGTCCGGATTGAGAATTTCCACCTCCGGACCGACGATGATGTCGCCGGCGGTGACTTCCCCCGCTCCTTTGGCCTCGATCCGCACGGTTTGCAGTTCGTCGGTGTGCATCACGGCACACAAGCCCTTAAGGTTGAGCAGAATCTCGATGACGTCTTCCTTGATGCCGGGAATCGTCGAAAATTCGTGCAGCACTCCGTCGATCTTCACCGTAGTGATCGCCACCCCGGGCAGAGACGACAGCATGATGCGGCGCAAACTATTGCCTAAAGTTGTTCCGTAGCCCCTTTCCAGAGGTTCGACCGTAAATTTTCCGTAGGTATTATCTTCAGATCTATCAACTAACTTAATAAACGGTTTTTCAAATTCGATCATAAAATCGATACCCTCCTAAAATCAATCAATCTTCCACTACGCGAGGGTTGGCCATTCAAACAATACCCCGATCTTACTTCGAGTACAATTCGACGATAAGATGTTCGGCAATTTCAATGTCAATATCTTCACGAGAAGGTTTGCCAATGACTTTGCCACTGAGTTTTTCAAGATCTGCTTCCAGCCACGGAACGATGGCTCGATTTTCGGTCGATTCGACAACTTCTTTGAATTTAGCCGATTTTTTACTCTTGTCTGCAACAGAGATCATATCGCCGGCCTTTAATTGATAAGACGCGACGTTGACCTTCGCCCCATTGACGAGAAAATGGCCATGCAGCACGAGCTGACGTGCTTCTTTGCGGGACTGCCCCATGCCCATGCGGTAAACCACATTGTCCAGACGGGTTTCCAGCAGTGCCAGGAGATTTTCCCCGGTAATGCCCTGCTGTTTTTCAGCCACGTCAAAATAATGTCTGAATTGTTTTTCAAGGACGCCGTAAATACGTTTAACCTTCTGTTTTTCGCGAAGTTGCAGACCGTACTCCGACAGTTTCGCCCGGCGCTTCGGAGCGCCGCCCGGCGGTGTCGGCCGCTTGTCAAAGGCGCATTTGTCTTTGGCGTAGCATCTTTCACCTTTCAGATAAAGTTTCATGCCTTCGCGTCTGCATTGACGGCAGGCTGCTTCTGTGTATCTTGCCATAAATTCAAAACCTCCAATTAGACTCTTCTGCGTTTCGGCGGACGGCAACCGTTGTGCGGAATCGGTGTGACGTCGCGGATGACGGTGATCTCAAGACCTGCAGCCTGCAGCGCGCGGATGGCTGCTTCGCGGCCGGATCCCGGGCCTTTAACGTTGACTTCAACGCTTCTCAGGCCGTGTTCCATCGCGAGCTTGGCCGCCTGCTCACTGGCCATCTGAGCCGCAAACGGCGTGCTCTTCTTGGAGCCTCTGAATCCCATTTCGCCGGCGGATGCCCATGACAGCGCATTGCCGGCCGTATCAGTAATGGTAACAATTGTATTGTTAAAAGAAGACTGAATGTGGACCTGGCCGCGTTCAATATTCTTTTTGATCTTTCTTTTTTTAGATCTGACTGCTTTCTTAGCCAAAGTTCAACCTCCTTATTTCTTGCTGCGACCGACGGTTCTTTTCGGACCCTTGCGGGTTCTGGCGTTGGTTTTCGTCTTTTGACCGCGGACCGGCAGGCCGCGGCGATGACGATAGCCGCGATAGGAGCCGATTTCAATCAGCCGCTTGATGTTGAGGTTGACTTCTCTGCGAAGATCCCCTTCGACGGTGTACTTTTCGTCCAAAATGTTTCGCAGGCTATTAACTTCGTCTTCCGTTAAGTCTTTGCATCTGGTGTTCGGGTCGATTTTCAGTTCTGCTAAAATTTCCTTGGAAGTGCTTCTTCCAATGCCGTAGATATAAGTCAAGCCGACTTCGACGCGCTTGTTGCGCGGCAAGTCAACCCCGGCAATTCTTGCCATAAATTGTACCTCCTAAAATCATGTACATGATGATCTGAGCTGCTGAAGTGACAGTCACAGCCCATGTCCGCCGGACTCCGAAAGATTAATCCGAGTTTCTTCGCATTAATCCGCAATCAGTCCGAACCTCATTTATAATAATCGGTGATTAATTGCCGCGGCCACCGCTTATTAACAAAAATAAATGGACGGCTAAAATTTAGCCTTGCTTTTGTTTGTGCTTCGGATTTTCACAAATCACCATGACTTTGCCATGGCGTTTGATGACTTTACATTTTTCGCAAATGGGTTTCACAGATGCTCTGACTTTCATTTTAAACTCCTTTATTACGATCGGCCTTTGCCGCGCCAGACAATACGCCCCCGGTCGAGATCATAGGGGGAGAGTTCGAGGCTGACTTCATCTCCGGGCAGGATGCGGATGTAATTCATCCGAAGTTTGCCGGAAATATGCGCTGTGACTTGATGTCCGTTTTCTAATTCAACTAAAAAAACCGTGTTCGGCAAAGCCTCGACGACTTTTCCTTTAACCTCAATAACATCTTTTTTCGCCACAGATTAAACCTCCTCTTTCTGATCCTCTGTGCTTTCGCCATTCCAGGGTGATAACCATCTTCGTATTTCGGCGTTTTGAATTTTCTGGCCAGACGTTAATCTAACTTGTATATCATACACGATCGACTGCGTTGGCGCAATATGTTTTATTTTTTTCTTTTTCGGCCGGCTGATTTTCCGCGATGCCCCATCACTTAACAGCACATAATCGTCATCGGGAATTCCGACGACGATCATGAATTGATTTTTATCGCGTCCGGCTTTGGATCTGACAACCTGCCCGATGACACAGCGATTCATGGCTCACCTTAATCGACCAGCGTCAGAATTTCGGGTTCGCCGTCACCGGTAATGGTGATGGTGTTTTCATAATGAGCAGCGAGGGAATGGTCGTCGGTGACGACGGTCCAGTCGTTGTCGAGGGTGTGCACGTCGTAGCCGCCGACGTTCACCATCGGCTCAATGGCCAGGCACATCCCCTTGACGAGCCTTGGCCCGTGCCCCGGTTTGCCGTAGTTCGGGACCGGCGGATCCTCATGCATTTCTCGGCCGATGCCATGACCAACGTAATCGCGAACGACCGAGAAGCCGGCGGCCTCTGCATGCAGCTGCACCGCATGCCCGATATCGGACAGCCGATTGCCGACATGCGCCTGGGCAATGCCTTTAAAGAAAGATTCCCGGGTCACATCGATGAGCTTTTGCGCTTCATCAGAAATCTGACCGACGCCCCAGGTCCGCGCCGCATCGCCGACATAACCGTCGAGGGTCGCGCCGAGATCAATGGCGATGATGTCACCTTCCTTTAGGGCATAATCGCCGGGGAAGCCGTGCACCACTTCGTCGTTAACCGACGCGCAGATAGAATACGGAAACCCGCCGTAGCCCAAAAACGTCGGATACGCGCCGGCATCCCGAAAATATTTCTCGGCCATGTCGTTGAGCTGCATCGTGGTGACGCCCGGTTTGATCCTATCGCGCAGCATGTTGTGGCATTCCCCCACCAGACGCCCGGCAGCTCGCATTTTTTTAATTTCGTTCGCACTTTTAATGCTGATCATGCTTTCACACTTTCTTGGTCTGTCAATTCTCTGATATGAAAAATTGCATCGTTAGGATGCTTGATCAATTTTAAAGAAAATGGCCCGGGTCACGTCGTCCATCGGCTGATCGCCGTCGATGTTCACAAGAATCTGTTTGCACTGATAATAATCGATCAGCGGCGCCGTTTCTAAATGGTAAACCGACAGGCGCGTGCGCACGGTCGCTTCGGAATCGTCCGGCCGCTGCATCAGCGTCTCGCCGTCATTGTCGCAGATATCGTCTGTCTTCGGCGGATTAAAATGAACGTGATAGGAGGCGCCGCACTTCGGGCACACCCGGCGCCCGACCACCCGTTCCACAAGTTTGGATTCGGGCACCTCGATGTTCAGGGCGACGTCGAGCGGCTTGCCGATTTTCTGATTAAACGCGGAGAGCGCAGAGGCCTGGGCGACCGTTCTCGGGAAACCGTCGAGCAGATAGCCGTCGGCACAATCCTCCTTTGTGATGCGGTCTTCAACCAGCGCGATGACGAGCTCGTCCGGCACCAGTTTCCCCGCATCCATATAGGCTTTTGCTTTTTGCCCCAGTTCCGTATTATTTTTAATGTTATCTCTGAACAAATCCCCGGTTGAAATGTGTTCGATGCCGTATTTTGCGGCGATTTTCTTCGCCTGCGTTCCCTTGCCGGCACCTGGAGGGCCCAATAATACGATTCTCATTTTCTTTACGCTCCTATTCTCCATATTTTATTAAATTGTTTTGGTTGTTTATTTCAAAAATCCCTGATAATTGCGCATGGTGAGCTGGGATTCCAGTTGCTTGACGGTTTCGAGGGCAACCCCGACGACGATAAGCAAACTCGTGCCGCCGAATTGCATGTTGACACCGCCCATGAAATTGCCGACAATAATCGGAATGATCGCAATGACCGCCAAAAAAATTCCGCCGAACAGCGTCAGCCGGTTCATGATCCGGGTGAAATAATCCACCGTCGGTTTTCCGGGGCGAATCCCCGGCACATAGCCGCCCTGCTTTTTGATATTGTCTGCAATATCGAAAGGATTAAAGGTTACCGCCGTATAAAAATAGGTGAAGGCCACCGTCAGGATGACATAAATCACCGTCGTGGTCGGCTGGCCCCAGGCAAAATACTTGGAGACCCATTGGCTGAATCCCGAATTCGGGAAGAAGTTAGCCAACGTCGCCGGCAGCAGCGTGAGCGAACTGGCAAAGATAATCGGGATGACCCCGGCCATGTTCACGCGCAGCGGAATATGGGTATTCTGCCCGCCGTACATTTTGCGGCCGACCACGCGCTTAGCGTATTGAATCGGAATTTTGCGCTGCCCCTCCGTCACCGCCACAACAGCAAAGGTCGCTGCGATGATAAAAATGACAAGTAGAATGAGCGAGACCACATTCATGGTGCCATTTTGCACATACTGATAAATGCTGCCGATCGCATCGGGAATCCGAGAGACGATGCTGATAAAGATGATCAGCGAGATCCCGTTGCCAATGCCGATCTCCGTAATCTTTTCGCCGAGATACATCAGAAAAATCGTTCCCGCCGTGACGATGAGGACCACCGCAAAAATAGTGAACGCTGTTTTTTCTGCTAAAAGATTCCGATAGGATAAACTCATCCCGAGCGCCTGGACAATCGCCAGGAGGATTGTCAGATAGCGGGTGTATTGGGCGAGCTTCTTGCGGCCTTCTTCTCCTTCCTTTTGAAGGGCTTCAAGCGCCGGAATGGCAAAGGCCAACAGGTTCATGATGATCGATGCGTTGATGTAGGGGGTGATCCCCATGGCAAAGATCGTGAAGTTTCCAAAGTTCCCGCCGGAAATGATGTTAAAAAGGCCGAAAATGCCGCCATCGTTAATCAAGGATGCCAGCTGCTGAGAATCGATGTAGGGCACGGGAATGAATGATCCGAGCCGATACACCAGAAGAAGGAGCAACGTCATCACAATTTTACGACGCAGCTCCGGGACGCTCCATGCATTCTTCAAAGTAGAAAGCATTAGATCACCTCAACCTTCCCTCCGCAGGCAAGTATTTTTTCTTCAGCAGATTTACTGATTTTATTCGCTTTTACCGTCAGGGCTTTGGTGAGTTCTCCTTCGCCCAAAATCTTGATGCCGGCCAGCTGTTTTCGGACAAAGCCGTATTCGAGCAAAAGCTCCGGCGTGACGACGGTGTTTTCGTCAAAGGCGTTCAGATCGCCGACATTGACAATGGCAAATTCTTTCTTGAAATGATAGTTCGAAAAGCCGCGCTTCGGCAGGCGTCTGGACAGCGGCATCTGGCCGCCTTCAAACCCGAGGCGAACGCCGCCGCCGGAACGGGATTTCTGACCGTCCTGGCCGCGGCCGGCGGTTTTCCCTTGGCCGGTTGCGGTCCCGCGGCCCTTGCGCTTGGTGTTTCTTCTGGAGCCTTCAGCCGGGCTTAATGTATTTAATTTCATGCGAAACCTCCTACGCTTCTTCGACATCGACCATGAAGTCGACCTTGTGAATCATGCCGCGGATCTGCGGTGTGTCATCATGGGTCACGGTATGACCGATCTTGCGCAACCCCAGTGCTTTAACGGTTGCGCGCTGTCTTTGCTTGCGGCCAATCAAGCTCTTTTTCAAAGTAATGTTTAACTTCTTAGCCATGATTCCCTCCTAACCCAGAATTTCTTCCGGTTTCTTGCCGCGTTTTGCCGCCACGGCTTCAACCGTGGTCAAACGGCCAAGACCTTCAACGGCTGCATTCACGACGTTAGTCGGATTATTGGTCCCCAGGCATTTGGTGCGGATATCTTTGATCCCCGCCAATTCGCAGACGGCACGAACCGGACCGCCGGCAATCACACCGGTCCCTTCGCCGGCCGGCTTGAGCAATACGCGGCCAGCGCCTTCGGCACCGACGACCTGGTGCGGAATCGTGGTCCCGCGCAGGGGCACGCGAATCAGATTCTTCTTCGCCGCTTCAATCCCCTTGCGGATCGCGTCGGGAATTTCCACCGCCTTGCCGGAGCCCACGCCGACGAGTCCGTTGCCGTCGCCGACCACCACCAAGCAGCTGAAACGCATATTACGGCCACCTTTAACGGTCTTGCTGACTCGGTTGATTTCTACGACTCTGTCCTGAAGTTCCAGACCAGTCGCGTCAATAAGATTTTTTTTCATTAACAGACCTCTTCCTTAGAATTTCAAGCCAGCTTCGCGAGCAGCTTCGGCCAATTCCTTGACTCTTCCTGTGTAGATATAGCCTCCGCGATCGAAGACAACGTTATTGATACCGGCATCCAGTGCTTTTTTGGCAACGGATGCGCCGACGGCTTTTGCAGCAGCTTTATCGGAGCCGTGGCTGATAGCTTCTTTCACCTCTGCATCCAAAGTGGAGGAGGCGACAAGGGTATTGCCCGCGACGTCGTCGATCACCTGGGCATAGATGTGTTTGTTGCTTCGAAACACACAAAGACGCGGACGTTCCGCAGTTCCGGAGATTTTTCTGCGGACGCGTTTATGTCTGTTCAGACGTAATTTATTTTTATCGATCTTTTTAATCATTGATGATCCTTTCTCTTACCTTTCGGATATGGCCTCAATCAGTCAAGCCGATTAGCCGGTCTTCCCGACTTTACGTCTGATGTGTTCATCAGCGTACTTGATACCATGTCCCTTGTAAGGTTCAGGCGGTCTCTTCGCGCGGATATTGGCCGCATAAGCGCCGACGGCTTCCTTGCTGATCCCTCTGACAATCACTTTGGTCTGGCCGTCCATCGCGGTTTCGATCCCTTCGGGATCTTCCATTTCAACCGGGTGGGAATAACCGAGGTTCATGACGAGCTTATTGCCTTTCTTTTCGGCTCTCCAGCCGACACCGCTGATTTCCAGTACCTTTTCAAATCCCTGGCTGACACCTGTCACCATGTTGGCGATCAAAGCTCTGGTCATGCCGTGAAGCGATTTGTGGAATTTATCTTCCGAAGGCCTTTCGACCTTCAGTTCGCCGTTCTCGATCGACAGCTGCATATCCGGATGCATTTCCCGGGTTAAGGTGCCCTTCGGCCCCTTGACGGCCACAACGTGACCATCGATTTGGATATCGACGCCTTCGGGGATCACAACAGGAGCATTACCAACTCTTGACATCTTGCTTTCCTCCTTTACCAGACGTAGCAGACCACTTCGCCGCCAATGCCGGCTTTTCTTGCTGCTTTATCCGTGATGACGCCCTGAGACGTCGACATCACTGCCACACCCAGACCATTTAAAACCTTCGGCACATCTTCTTTGCCGACATAGATACGCAGGCCCGGCTTGGAAATGCGTTTTAAACCGGCGATGACCTTGCTCTTATCTTCCCCGTATTTCAGGGTGACTTTGATAATGCCCTGGTTGCCGTTGTCAATTTCTTCTGTCTTTTTGATATAGCCTTCATCCAACAGAATTTTCAAGATCGCTCTTTTTTCATTGGATGCTGGAATCTCAACAGTTTTATGACCTGCATTGTTTGCATTCCTGATTCTCGTGAGCATATCTGCAATCGGATCAGTCATTGACATGCTAAGTCCCTCCTTTTATTTGTAATTGCGAATTTTACCAGCTGGCTTTGCGGACACCAGGAATTTCACCCTTATAGGCTAATTCTCGGAAGCAGATTCTGCAAATCCCGTATTTTCTCAGGTATGCATGGGGTCTGCCGCAAATTCTGCAGCGATTATATTCTCTGGTGGAATATTTCTGTTGACGCTGCTGTTTGACCTTCATCGATGTTTTTGCCATGAACGATTCTCCTATCTTTCAAAGGGCAAGCCAAGCTGTGCCAGTAATTCGTGGGCTTCTTCGTCTGTCTTGGCCGTCGTCACAAACATAATGTCCATCCCGCGGATCTGTTCGACCTGATCGTAATCAATTTCCGGGAAGATCAGCTGTTCTTTCACGCCGAAAGCATAGTTGCCGCGGCCGTCGAAGGCGTTATTGGACAAACCGTGGAAGTCGCGAACGCGGGGCAGCGCAATGTTGAAGAGTTTGTCGCAGAATTCATACATTCTGTCGCTGCGCAGGGTGACTTTGGCGCCGACGTTCTGACCTTCACGGACTTTGAAGTTCGCGACGGATTTCTTCGCCTTGAGCACGATCGGCTTCTGGCCGGTGATCGTTGCCAGATCAGCCACGGCCGCATCGAGCAGCTTTGAGTTGTCCTTGCAGTCGCCAAGGCCCATGTTGACAACAACCTTAACGAGCTTCGGGACATCCATGATATTGCTGTACTGAAATTTTTCCTTAAGAGCCGGAACAGTTTCGTTCAAGTATTTATCTTTCATTCTTGTCATGGTCAGTTCCTCTCTTAATCAAGCACCGTGCCGGTCTTCTTGCAGTAGCGGACCTTCTTGCCGTCTTCCGTCATTTTGATCCCGGTGCGAACGCCGCGGCCGAGTTCTTCGGAATAAAGCAAAACGTTAGACGCATCAATAAAGCCTTCCTGCTTCACAATGCCGCCCTGCTGCATGGCCTGCGTCGGTTTTTTATGTTTGGTCTGGATGTTGACCCCTTCCACCTTCACGCGGCGTCTGTCGAGGTCCACAGCCAAAACTTTTCCGGTTTTCCCCAGATCCTTCCCGGAGATCACCTGAACGGTATCGCCTGTTTTGACATGTAATTTTCTTGCCATCTGGAATCCTCCCTTATAACACTTCAGGAGCCAAAGACACGATTCTCATGTACTTTTTGTCTCTTAACTCTCTTGCGACAGGCCCGAAGATGCGGGTGCCCTTCGGGTTCTTGTCATCGTTGATCAAAACGGCGGCGTTCTGGTCGAACTTGATATAGCTGCCGTCGTTTCTGCGGACGCCGCGCACCGTGCGCACGACCACCGCCTTGACAACATCGCCTTTTTTCACATCGCCGCCCGGCGCCGCGCTTTTAACCGAAGCGACGATCACGTCGCCGATATTGGCGTAGCGTCTGCCGGAGCCGCCGAGCACTCGGATACACAAAAGTTCCTTTGCCCCAGTGTTATCAGCGACTTTTAATCTGGTTTCCTGCTGGATCATCTCTGATACCTCCTGTGACAAATTATAATGCCTTTTCGACGATTTCGACGACGCGCCAGTTTTTGTCCTTGGACAGTTTTCTGGTTTCCATGCAGCGAACAGTATCGCCGACATGGCATTCGTTGTTTTCGTCGTGGGCTTTAAATGTGACTGTATCTTTAACGCGTTTTTTGTACAGCGGGTGTTTCTTGAACGTTTCGATGGCGACGACAATCGTCTTGTCCATCTTATCGCTCACCACTTTGCCGACGCGCGTTTTTCTTTCATTACGTTCCATCAGCTATCCTTCCTTCCTATGCCTGTTTTGCAGCCATCTGACGTTCTGTAAGGATGGTCTGAATGCGGGCATACGTTCTCTTGACTTCGCGAATCCGCATCGGATTTTCGAGCTGACCGGTCGCATTCTGGAATCTCAGATTGAAGAGCTCTTCTTTCAGGTCACCCAGCTTTGTCTTCAGTTCAGCGTCATTGAGATTTCTCAATTCGGTTAATTGTTTACTCATGCCTGTTCACCTTCCTGGTCGGCCTTCTTGACAATCTTTGTCTTGATCGGCAGTTTATGCTGAGCCAGACGCAAAGCTTCTCTGGCCATTTCTTCCGAGATGCCGCCGATTTCAAACATGACGCGGCCCGGCTTGACAACGGCCACCCAGTATTCCGGGGAGCCTTTCCCTTTACCCATTCGGGTTTCGGCCGGCTGAGCGGTGACCGGTTTATCCGGGAAGATCTTGATCCAGACCTGACCGCCACGGCGGATATAACGGGTCATGGCGACACGGGCTGCTTCAATCTGGTTGGAGGTGATCCAAGCCGGTTCAAGCGCCTGAATCCCGAATTCACCGTAAGTGACGGTGTTGCCGCGGGTCGCTTTCCCCTTCATGCGGCCTCTATGTTGTTTTCTGCGTTTCACACGCTTTGGCATTAACATAATTTAACATCCTCCTTTACGCTTCGGGCTGGGCGGATTTGCGGCGGCCGCTGCTTTTCTTGCCGCGGCTGCTATCTGCCTTGGCGGCATCCGCCAGCACGTCTTCGCGCCCGGTCAGGATTTCGCCCTTATTCACCCAAACTTTAACGCCCAGCTTGCCGTAGGTGGTGTCCGCTTCGGCAAAACCATAGGAAATATCCGCGCGCAGCGTCTGCATCGGCACGTTCCCCTGTGCGTAGCCTTCTTTACGAGCAATTTCAGCCCCGTTCAAACGGCCGGAGACCAACGTTTTAATCCCCTTGGCGCCTGCGCGCATCGTGCGCTGCATGGCCTGCTTCATGGCGCGGCGGAAAGAAATTCTTCTTTCCAGCTGACCGGCGATGTTTTCCGCGATGAGCTGCGCATCCATATCGATGTTTTTGACTTCGACGATGTTGATGAAAACGGTCTTCTTGATCATCCTTTCGAGTTCCGCTTTGAGGGCGTCGATGCCGGCGCCGCCGCGGCCGATGATCATACCCGGTTTGGCTGTGTAGATGTGAATTCTCACTTTATTGCCGAAACGTTCGATGACAATTTTGGAGATACCGGCCTGAAACTGGCTAGTCTTAATGTACTGACGCAGCTTATTGTCTTCAATCAGATTATCGGCAAAGTTTTTATCATTCGCGTACCATTTCGCATTCCAGTCCTTGATAACCCCAACGCGAAAACCGAACGCATTAACTTTCTGACCCAAATTTATTTACCCCCTATGATTATTCGTTAGCATCGGATTCTTTCAGGACGACGGTAAGAACGGACGTTCTCTTCTTGATCGGAAAAGCGCGGCCCTGGGGACCGGCTTTCCAACGCTTAAGCGTCGGGCCCTGATTGGCTGAAATCTGATGGATATACAGGGTATCTGTATTCATGTTGTGGTTGTTTTCCGCGTTGGCATAGGCAGAGAGAACCACTTTTTCGATCATGCGGGCTGCCTTGTTGGGGGTCAGCTGCAGAACCGATAAAGCTTCTCCGACGCTTTTGCCGCGAATGGCATCGGCGACGAGCTTGGCCTTTCTGGATGAAACGCGGACATATTTCGCTGTTGCTTTAGCTTCCATGTTTTTCCTCCTTCAGGCTTAGAACGCGCCGGTTTTCTTTTCGCCGGCATGCCCTCTGAATGTGCGGGTCGGAGCGAATTCGCCAAGTTTATGGCCTACCATGTCTTCGGTGCAGTAGACCGGCACGTGCTTGCGGCCGTCGTGGACGGCGATGGTGTGCCCGACGAACTGCGGGAAAATGGTGGAAGAACGCGACCAGGTCTTAACGACTTTCTTTTCGCCCTTTTCGTTCATTTCTTCTACTCTTTTAAGCAGTCTTTCTTCGACGAAAGGCCCCTTCTTTAAAGATCGACTCATTGATAAACCTCCTAATTACTTGGCGTTACGACGTCTGACGATGTATTTGTCAGAATCTTTTTTCTTCTTGCGTGTCTTGTAGCCAAGAGCCGGTTTACCCCAGGGGGTAACAGGTCCCGGACGGCCAACCGGCGCACGACCTTCCCCACCGCCGTGCGGGTGGTCGTTCGGGTTCATAACCGAGCCGCGAACCGTCGGGCGGATCCCCATGTGGCGTTTGCGGCCCGCTTTCCCGATGCGGACATTCTGATGATCCAGATTGCCGACGACGCCGATGGTGGCGCGGCATTCCAGACGGACCATGCGCATTTCGCCGGAGGGCAGCCGCAGGGTCGCGTAGTTGTTTTCCTTGGCCATCAGCTGAGCGGATGAACCCGCGGAGCGCGCCATCTGACCGCCTTTGCCCGCCTTGAATTCGATATTGTGCACCATGGTCCCCACCGGGATATTGGCCAGCGGCAGGCAGTTGCCCACCACAATATCGGCGTCGGCGCCAGAGACGACCGTCTGGCCGACCTTCAGGTCGAGCGGTGCCAGAATATAGCGCTTTTCGCCGTCGGCATAATGCAGCAGCGCAATGTTGGCCGAACGGTTCGGATCGTATTCGATCCCTGCAACCTTCGCCGGCACACCGTCCTTGCTGCGCTTGAAGTCGATGATTCTGTATTTGCGCTTCGCGCCGCCGCCCTGATGGCGAACGGTGATCCGGCCGTAAACATTGCGGCCGGCATTCTTTTTCCGCGGCGCGAGCAGCGATCTTTCCGGTTCTTTTTTGGTGACTTCTTCATAGGTATTGACGGACATATTTCTGCGTCCGGGAGAAGTCGGTCTGTATTTTTTAATCCCCATTATTCGCAAACCTTCCTTTCATTTTGCTTATCGGGCGATGATTAAACCCCTTCGAAAAATTCGATGGCCTTGCTGTCTTCCGTCAGTTTGACGATGGCCTTCTTCCAGTCGGAGGTTCTGCCGACGGTGTAGCCCCGTCTTTTCGTCTTGCCTTTCATGTTCATGGTGGTCACTTTCGCGACCGTCACATCAAAGATTTCTTCGACAGCGTTTTTGATTTCGATTTTATTGGCGTCCTTGGCAACTCTGAAGGTATATTTCTTCTGTTCGGTGTTGTCCATGCTCTTTTCAGAGATGATCGGACGGATAATGATATCGCGTGCGTCCTTCATTAGGCATATACCTCCTCAATCTTCGCCAGCGCATCCTTGGTGAGCACCAGCACGTCGTATTTTAGCATGTCATAAACGTTGAGCTCAGCGACGGTGGTCGCCCGGCTCTTCGGAATATTGCGGGCGGACAGATAAACATTGTCCACCTTTTCCGGTGTGACCACCAGCGCCTTCGGTGCATCAATCGCGGTCAGCGCAGCGATCATATCTTTGGTTTTGGGCGCGTCGAAGTTAAACGCATCGACCACGCGGAGCTCCTTGTCGGCAAATTTCGCCGAGAACACCGAGCGCATCGCGAGATTGCGGACCTTCTTGTTGACCTTTTTGCTGAAGTCTCTGGCTTTCGGCGCAAAAATGACGCCGCCGCCGACCCACAGGGGCGAACGGCTGGAACCGGCGCGGGCGCGACCTGTGCCCTTCTGACGCCACGGCTTTCTGCCGCCGCCGCGCACTTCAGATCGGGTCTTGCTGCCTTTGGTTCCCTGGCGTTTATTGGCCAATTGCGCGACGACAACCTGATGAACCACCGGTTCGTTCGGTTCGATCCCGAAGACGCGGTCGCTCAGTTCGGCACTGTCGACGACATTTCCTTTAATATCTAAAATATCGATTTTTGGCATTTGACTTCCTCCTTGCGTTATTCGGCAGCTTTCACACTGCTTTTGACGGAAACCACGCCACCTCTCGGCCCCGGGACGGCACCTTTGATGAGCAGAAGATTGTTTTCCGCGTCCACCTGAACGATTTCGAGGTTCAGGGCTGTGACGTTTTTATTCCCCATCTGCCCGGCGAGATGTTTGCCCTTGGGCACACGGGCCGGATAGGCCGATGCGCCCATGGAGCCGGCGCTGCGGTGATATTTGGAACCGTGCGCCATGGGACCTCTCTGCTGGCCCCAGCGTTTGATGGCACCGGCATAGCCCTTCCCTTTGGACTTGCCCGAAACATCAACCTTGTCGCCCGCTTCGAAAACGTCGGCTTTAATTTCCTGGCCGGCTTCCAGCGACGCGCAGTCGTCCAATCTGAATTCGCGCAGCGTCCGGGCGTAAGCCACCCCGTATTTGTCAAAATGACCTTTCGCCGGTTTGACGACATTCTTTTCTTTAATGTCTCCATAAGCCAACTGCACCGCTTCGTAGCCATCGTTTTCGAGGGTTTTCTTCTGCACCACCGTGCAGGGTCCTGCCTGAACAACGGTGACCGGCACGACGGTTCCATCTTCCTGGAAGATCTGCGTCATCCCGATTTTCTTACCGATAATTGCTTTTTTCATTTTTCCTCCTGATTATTGGATCACCCTTGCGATCATAATACTTTGGCTGACAATCTTAATCTTTTAGAGCTTGATTTCGATATCGACGCCGGAAGGCAGATTGAGGCGCATCAGCGCGTCGACTGTTTTCGGGGTCGGTTCGAGGATGTCGATCAAACGCTTGTGGGTTCTGATTTCAAACTGTTCTCTGGAATCCTTGTATTTGTGGACGGCGCGGAGAATCGTGACGACTTCCTTATCTGTCGGCAGCGGAATCGGCCCGGAAACAGCAGCGCCGGTGCGCTTCACCGTTTCGACAATGCGCTGTGCGGATTGATCCAGCAATTTGTGATCGAAAGCTTTTAACCGAATTCTAATTTTTTGTTTGCTCATACCTTTAACAAACCTCCTAAAGTTTTTAAGGTGCTGCGCTCCTTCGCCTGTCCACCCTCCCGGGTGTTCACAGAGGCTGTCCGAAAAAAACCGGGCCCGTGCCCTTTTTCTTTCGCTCTGCTCAGACGATATTCGCCCGATTCTGTGATCGTGACATACTCCTCGGAAGTGACCTGAATTAGTAACAGCAACTTCCCGATTCATCGCAGACAGCCAACCTTAGTTAGTATAATGGAATTCTTCTCGGCGCGCAAGTTTTTTTTGATGAATTCTCAAAATATTTTCATTTCTCTTTCAAACTGTTTTCATCGTTGCACCGCTTAAGCTTTTATTCAGTTCTTTCTAAAGCCTTTGTTTGTCTGCCGTCATTCGCAAACGTGCAGGGCATGATTTCGCTGTCCTCTCTCCTAAATCGCAGGCACTAAAAAAGACCCGCCGGTCGGTGGGTCCTTGACGGTTTGGTTTCGGTCTGTTAGTCGATGATTTTCGCAACCGCGCCGGAGCCGACGGTGTGACCCCCTTCGCGAATGGCGAAGCGCAGGCCTTCTTCCATGGCGACCGGGGTGATCAGTGTGACTTCCATTTCGGTGTTGTCCCCAGGCATAACCATTTCAACGCCTTCCGGCAGTTTGATGTCGCCGGTCACGTCGGTGGTTCTGAAGTAGAACTGCGGACGGTAGCCGTCGAAGAA